>JAISRP010000170.1 GCA_031273585.1 Synergistaceae bacterium | reverse complement strand
CGGCGCCGCCGTCCGTCTCGAGAGACACGAGCCCGTCGATGCAGGAGGCTATGACGCCCTCTAGTTTTTTTCCGTCGTTCAGGACGAGCGAGGCGCGCCTGCCGGCAAATCGGCGGTAGTTCTCCTCGGAGAGGAGGGGGCGCTCAAGCCCAGGCGAGCTGACCTCGACCAGATACCTGCCGGGGAACCACGCAGCGCCCCCCTCCTCGCAGCCGTCTATGTATTCGGTTACGGTCTTCGACACCGCCGCGCACTCCGAGTGCCCAACCCCCTCGGGGGTGTCGATAAAGATGCGAAGGACGCTAGCGTGGGCCGAGACGGAGATGTCGATACCCACGCATTCGCAGCCGTGCGTCTCGACGATGCCCCGGAGCGTCTCCTTCAGTCTATTAACCTTATCCCTGTCAGCCATAAATCAACACCTCCGCTCACATCGGCCGTCTACAAAAAACGAAGAGTGGGGAAACCCACTCTTCACGCGAACTCCTTCAACGCCGTTACGCTCGGATTATAACACTTATTTTTTCAGTATTCAATCACTCGCCGCTATAAATTCATGCTCGCTATAAAATCTCCCCACCAGTCATCCAACCCGCACTCGTAGGATTCCGCGAGGTCCGGTATGAGGACGTCCACGAACAGCACGTCCTCCTCGAGATCCGGCAGGAGCTCGATGCCGCCGTACTCGCTCATCCTCTCCCTATCCGACAGACCCAGAACCGCCACGGCGCTCACCCCCAGTCATAAAATCCTGTCCATATTATACTACATAAAAAAATTATCGGCCATCAGGCCGCGCGGTTTCCGCCGCAAGCCGGTCACTCCACTGCGTAATTCGGGGCCTCCTTGGTGATTACGACGTCGTGGGGGTGGCTCTCCTTCATCGACGCGGGGGTGACCTCGATGAAGCGGGACTTGCTGTGCAGCTCCGCGATGTTTGCCGTCCCGCAGTAACCCATCCCGGACTTTATGCCGCCCATCATCTGGTATACGATTCCGCTGAGCGAGCCCTTGTGGGGGACGAGCCCCTCTATGCCCTCGGGGACGAGCTTGTCCTCGGTCCTGTCCTCCTGGAAATATCTGTCCTTGCTGATCCCCTCCTTCATAGCGCCGAGCGAGCCCATCCCGCGGTAGCTCTTGAACGACCTCCCGCGGTAGATCACGGCTTCGCCAGGGCTCTCCTCCGTTCCGGCAAAGAGGGAGCCTATCATGACGCTGTCGGCGCCGGCGGCGAGCGCCTTCACTATGTCGCCGGAGTACCTTATCCCGCCGTCCGCTATTACCATGCAGCCGGCCCTGTGGGCGACCTCCGAGACGTTCATGATTGCCGCCACCTGAGGCACGCCGATTCCAGCCACTATTCGCGTCGTGCAGATCGACCCGGGGCCTATGCCGACCTTCACGGCGTCCACGCCGGCGTCTATCAGCGCCGCGGCGGCATCGGCAGTCGCGATGTTCCCGCCCACGAGCTGGAGGTCCGGATACTTTCTCCGGACCTCCCTTATGGTTTCTATCACAAGCTTCGAGTGCCCGTGCGCCGTGTCTACGACTACGACGTCCACCGACTCGGCGACTAATGCCTCGAGACGGGCCATCGAGTCCGAGCCTACTCCGAGCGCCGCCCCGACCCTGAGCCTGCCGCGCGAGTCCTTCGTCGCGTTGGGGAAGTCCTTTGCCTTCTGGATATCCTTGATCGTTATGAGCCCCATCAGCCTGCCGCCGCCGTCAACGATCGGGAGCTTCTCGACCTTGCGCCTGCTGAGTATCTTCTTGGCGCTCTCGAGGTCTGTGCCGACCGGGGCCGTCACTATGCTCTCCTTCGTCATGACCCCGTCTATCGGCTGGTCGTAGTTCGTCACGAACCGCAGGTCCCTGTTCGTGATTATGCCGACGAGCCTCAGCTCGTGATCGACTATCGGGACCCCGGAGATGTGGTAGTGGGACATCAGCTCCATTGCCCTCGTGACACGGTCCTCCGGGTAGAGGTAGAACGGGTCGACTATCACTCCCGACTCCGAGCGCTTCACCTTGTCGACCTCGCGCGCCTGATCCTCTATTGGCAGGTTCCTGTGCAGTATCCCTATCCCCCCCTCCCTGGCCAGGGCTATCGCCAGGCGGGACTCCGTCACCGTGTCCATGGCCGCGCTGCAGATGGGGGCGTGAAGGGTGATGCCCTTCGTGAGAAAAGTGCCGGTGTCGATCTGCTGCGGCAAAACCTCGCTGTACCCGGGCTCGAGCAGCAGATCGTCGAACGTAAATCCTCTATAACTGACGAATTTAACCTGATTTATGCCCATGTCGCTCCTCTGCACGGCATTCTCCCCCTTTAGTTCATCTCAAATTTTATCTGTCCTGAGATCTTTCGGCCAGTCTCTCCATTACCCTTTCCCTCCCGAGGCAGGAGAGGATGAGCGCGATGGGCGCTCCCGACTCCCGGCCGGTCACGAGCAGCCGAAGGGTGTGATACAGTTCGCGCCCCTTCAGGCCCCGTTCCCTCTGAAAATCCTTGAGAGCCCTCCCTA
>JAISRP010000127.1 GCA_031273585.1 Synergistaceae bacterium | reverse complement strand
GCTTAACTCAATTTTAGCGTGTTTCCCTCGCATGTTAAGTCACCTCATGGTTAAGATGACTCATTTTTACTCAAATTGTGCAATTTGTAAAGTTTTAGATGTTACTTAGTACTAGGTTGGAATGGTGATATAATGAATTTCAAGATATACTCGACCGAGGGGTGATCGGGAAGCCGGGGGGAGGTTCAGCCGGCGCGGTACCCGCCACTGTGAGCCGGACGAGCCGACAATCCGCCACTGAATTGATGAATGGGAGATTCGGGAAGGCGTCGGCTGGGATGATGGCGAGCCAGGAGACCGGCCCGGAGGTTGAAGGTTTTGCGTACTCGCGGGGTGACGGGGCGTGCGGCTGGTTTGACGTGTCGTTGTATTGCCGTGCGCGGATTGCACGGCTTTTTTTGTTGGGAATTTTTTCAAAATATTGGGAGGCGGAGAGTTGATTCGGACGATACGGAAGCGTGACGGGAGGCAGGTTGGTTACGACAGGGGCAAGATTGCGACCGCCATAGCGAAGGCGTTTGCCGCAACCGGCGAGGAGAATTACGCGCCCAGGGATGAGTCGCCCGCCGACCGGGTGGCGATGGTCGTGGAGGAGCGCCTGGAGGGGACGGGGCTCATAGCGCCCTCCGTGGAGCAGATTCAGGACGTGGTCGAGAGCGCCCTTATCGACTGCGGATACGTCAAGACCGCGCGGGCGTACATCCTGTACAGGGCGGAGCGCAGCAAAATTCGCGAGATGAACACGTCGCTCATGAGAACTTACGAGGAGATAGCGTTCAAGAGCGCGATCGACTGCGACCACAAGCGGGAGAACGCCAACATCGACGCCGACACCCCGATGGGGACGATGTTGAAGTACGGCTCGGAGGGAGCCAAGAAATTCTACGAGATGTTCGTCATCGATCCCGCGTATGCGGCGGCGCACAGGGCGGGCGAAATTCACATCCACGACCTCGACTTCTACACCCTCACGACCACCTGCTGCCAGATAGATCTCATAAAGCTGTTCGAGGGGGGGTTCTCGACGGGACACGGGGTGCTGAGGGCGCCGAACGACATAGCCTCGTACTCGGCGCTGGCCTGCATAGCCATACAGAGCAACCAGAACGACCAGCACGGGGGCCAGAGCGTCGTGAACTTCGACTACGCCATGGCCCGCGGCGTGGCCAAGACATACGCCAAGAGGTACGCGGAGCTGCTCCTGATGGCGTTCTCGCTGTTGGGCGGCACGGGGTGCTGCGGGACCGCCCGGGATGTCCTGAAGCGTCTGAGGGACGACGGAGGAATGCCCGCGCTCGAGGACGGGGAGTATATGGAAAGAGAGAGAGCTGCGCTGTGCGGCGCGGGGATCGACGCCAAGATCGCAGGCGACGCGCAGGCGTTCGCTGAGCCAAGGGCTGTTGAGTCGACGGAGCGCGCGGCGTACCAGGCGATGGAGGGGCTCATACACAACCTGAACACGATGCACTCGAGGGCGGGCGCCCAGACGCCGTTCTCGTCGATAAATTACGGCATGGACACGTCGCCCGAGGGGCGCATGGCTGTGAGGTGCGTCCTTCTGGCGACGGAGGCCGGCCTGGGCGGCGGGGAGACCCCCATATTTCCCATCCAGATATTCAGGGTGAAGGACGGGGTCAACTTCAACCCGGGCGACCCGAACTACGACCTCTTCCAGCTCTCCTGCCGCGTGTCGGCCAAGAGGCTCTTCCCGAATTTCTCGTTCATGGACGCGCCCGTTAACGCCCGCTACTCCGTTCCGGGCCGCCCGGAGACCGAGATCGCCTACATGGGGTGCCGGACGAGGGTGATAGGCAACGCGCACGACCGGTCGCGCGAGATAAGCAACGGACGCGGCAACCTGAGCTTCACGACGATAAACCTGCCGCGGATCGCGATAAAGTCGAGGGGCAGCGTGTCGGAATTTTTCGCCGACCTCGACGCGAAGATGAACCTTGTCACGTGCCAGCTGATGGAGAGGTTCCGCATCCAGAGCTCCCGCAGGGTGCGCAACTACCCGTTTCTGATGGGGCAGGGCATCTGGCTCGACAGCGAACGCCTCGGGCTGGACGACGAGGTGGGGAGCGTCTTGAAGCACGGCACGCTCTCGGTGGGCTTCATCGGCCTGGCGGAGGCTCTGAAGTCGCTCACTGGTTCTCATCACGGGGAGAGCGGCGAGTCGCAGTCCCTGGGGCTCGACATAGTCAGGTTCATGAGGCAGCGGCTCGACCGCGAGACCGACTCGACGGGGTTGAACTTCACGCTGCTGGCCACCCCCGCCGAGGGGCTGTCCGGGCGCTTCGTCCGGCTGGACGCGCTCGAGTTCGGGGCGATCTCTGGCGTGACCGACAGGGAGTACTACACGAACAGCTTCCACGTGCCGGTCTACCACGGCATAACCGCCGCCAAAAAAATAGCGGTCGAGGCCCCGTATCACGAGCTGACGAACGCGGGACACATAACTTACGTCGAGCTCGACGGGGACGCGTCGCAGAATCTCGAGGCGTTCGAGAGGGTCGTGCGGCACATGGCGAAGTCCGGAGTCGGCTACGGCTCGATAAACCACCCGGTGGACCGCGACCCGGTCTGCGGCTATAACGGAATAATAGGCGACAGGTGCCCGAAGTGCGGCAGGTCCGAGGGGGACGGGGGGAGAAATTTCGAGCGGATCAGGCGGATCACAGGATACCTCGTCGGCGCCGTCGACCGGTTCAACAACGCGAAGCGGGCCGAGGAGCGCGACAGAAAGAAACACGGAGTGTGACCGGAGGCCCATGAGGATACACTCGGTGGCGAGGGAGTCGATCGTCGACGGTCCCGGCATGAGGTATGTCGTGTTCATGCAGGGCTGCCCGCACGGCTGTCCCGGCTGCCACAACCCTCAGACCCACGATCCCGGCGGGGGCTTCGAGATCGGCCCTCATGAGCTCATTGCGGAGTTCGAGCGCGAGCTGTCCGAGAACCCCCTCTTGGACGGGGTGACCATCTCCGGCGGGGAGCCGCTGCTTCAGGCGCGAGACCTGATGCCGTTCGTCGCCTCCGTAGGCGCGATGGGGCTTGGAGTATGGCTGTACACCGGATACAGGATCGAGGAGATCGCCGGCAGGGGCGACCCGGACGAGCTGTCTCTCGTGTCTGCAGTCGACGTGCTGGTCGACGGCAGGTTTGAACTGGAGAGGAGGACCCTCGAATCCCGATTCGTCGGCAGCACAAACCAGCGGATCATCGAACGCCCAGAATTGTACATTCATACAATCCGCAATTTTGACGATAATCGTACAATGATAATTACGGATCGGGAGACAGAGGATAATTTCCGGTCCCGAACGATTCCGGAGGTGATGCGATGAACGAAGATCAGAGCGCGGAACCTAAAGATTCGGTACCAGGATGTAAAAGAGGACAGAAATTAAACTTCCAGTGTGAGTTTCTAACTTCTTGAGCGTCAGAATTCCTCTCAAAATCAACGACTCCGCCGTCCCGGCTGCCAGGCCGGGCCGGCGGTAGTTTTATCGCCAAAGGAAAACGGGGGTCCGGGGGACTGGTCCCCCGGCGGGCGTGGGCGGCGCCCACGGTCTTGAACCTGCGGATTTGGGTTGAAGGTTGTGATTTACCGGCGCGGTTTTTTCTGCTATTCTAATGGAGCGACGGGTCCGAGCCCGTATTTGTTTTTCCGTTTACCTTATTAGATGAAAGAAAGCGGAAAAACGATATTCCGCCAGTGACGTCCGTGCTGATTTATTTAATGAAAGGACCGTGCCTCGATAATGAAAAAAACTTTCCCCCTTGTAATATCCCTGATTTTTCTGTCCATGTCCGTCCATTCCGCTCTTGCCGGCGGAGGAGGGTTTGCGTCGGCTCCGCTCAACAAGGATTTTCTCGACTACATGAGCGAGGCATCGGCCTCCCGCGCGTACGGCATCGAGGCTGAATATGCCGATCGGGCGGCCGGATACAGGCCGTCGCCGGTCGACCTGTCGCACTTGCGGAGTGCCGCCTATGAGCCTCGAGGTAGGGGCGCGGAGAACCTCCCCAGAAAATTTGACCTCCGCGCCTCCATGCACGTCACCCCGGCCAAGGACCAGGGGCAGAACAATACGTGCTGGACTCACACCGCAGTAGGATCGCTCGAATCAACATACCTCAAGGCGACTGGGACGACGCTGGACCTCTCCGAGGGGTATATCGAGTGGGCAGCCTACAGCGGCGCACAACCGTTCGACGGCAAGATGGGCGGAGGAGGCTACGACAATCTCTCAGTTTCAGTCATGGCGCGCTGGGACGGGCCAGTTCTCGAGGGCGTCTTCCCGGGGAGCGCGTCGTCCGTCTCCCCTGCGACGAGCTATCCAGCCAGACTCCATCTCGAGGACGCTTACTTCCTCGCCTTTCAGTTTCTCCAGGAATTTCCGGAGCCGACGGACGACGCGAGAAAGAGGCTCATATACGAGCACGGGGGGATATCCGCGGGGCTGCGGGTCGAGACCGCGTCTGAGAACTCCAGGTATTATAACAAGGAGAAGTGCGCGTTCTACTTCAACGGTTCCGTCACGAGGCCCGACCATGCCGTACTGCTTGTGGGCTGGGACGACGACTTCCCGAGGACTAATTTCCGCAGCGTGCCGGAGGGCGACGGCGCGTGGCTGGCCAAGAACAGTTGGGGGACAGGCTTCGGGATTGACGGGTTCTTCTGGATCTCGTACTTCGACCTCGGCCTGAGCGACGGCACGGCGTACATTGCGGGGGAGACAAGCGATTTCGACATAAACTACGGGTACGACACCCTCGGCTGGTGCAACTCCGCGGGCTCCGATACGTCGCAGACGGAAACGGCGTGGGTGTCGAACGTCTTCGAGACTGGCGCATCGAAGGAGACGCTTGGCGCAGTCTCGTTTTACGCGACCTCGAACGAGACGAGTTACGAGATCATGGTGTACAGTAACCCGGTAAACG
>JAISRP010000054.1 GCA_031273585.1 Synergistaceae bacterium | reverse complement strand
TCCTGGAACGTCGCGCGGTCGATGAATTTTTCGGGGTCGAAGACGACGACGTCGGCCGCGGCGCCACTGGAGAGACTCCCGGCTGGGAGCCTCATCCTCTCGGCAGGCGCAGTGGTCATCTTTGCGAGCGCGGATTGCAAGTCGTATCCGCGCTCCCTCAGTATGCGCAGGGCCCTCGGGAACGTCCCGGCTATCCTCGGGTGAGCGCCCTCTCCGGTGAATAGGGCGTCGGAGGCTATGATGCAGGCGGGGTTCGCTATGCAGTTTTCGACCTCGTCCTTATCCATGACGTGCGCCACCACGAGGCTCATGGGTTCTTCCCTGCGCATCTCGGCAAGGGTTTCAAATGTAAGTCTGCGCCCCTTGAACTTGCCGGAGACGGCTTCGAGGCATTCGGGGCCCTTGCCCCTCCATCGCTCGACGAACCCGTCGTCGTACACCGCGGAGCCGGCCTTCGCGCAGAACGCGTCGTAAGGGTAGCAGTCGAACGCCACGTCGACGCCCGCTTGTGCCGCGCGCTCTATCTCCATCTCGCACTCCTGCGTGTGACTCATGGTCATGCTGCCCAGGTGCGATATCTGGAGCCTCACTCCGTTCTCGCGGGAGAGGCTGATCGCCTCCCTCACGGCCTCGACGCAGCGGTCGTCGTCGTAGCGGATGTGAACCGTCACTATCCTGTCGCCGAACTCGGCCGTCACCGCGGCAAGCGATGATATCTCGTCGTAGGACGCTCCGGGGGCGTATTCGAGGCCGAGCGACAGCCCCATCGCGCCGGCTCTGAGCGATTCGCGGAGGAGGCCGCTCATGCGGGCGATCTCCTCCGGCGTCGAGGGGGAGTACCTGTCGGTGCGCCCCACCTGCTCGCGCAGGCCGGCGCAGTTGCCGACGAGATACGCTAAGTGCAGCCACGGCTTGGGGCGCGAGCCGGCCGATCTCTCAAACGGCGGCCCGCTGCCACAGTTGCCGGCGACGGCGGTCGTGACGCCCTGCCTTATGAGACAGTGCTGCACCGTGTCAGGGTCCGCGAAGAACTCGTCGTGCATGTGAATGTCGACGAAGCCCGGCGCGACGCAGAGCCCCTCCGCATCGAATATGAAGTCCGCGCCTGAGTCCACCGGGGAGACGCTCTCTATCCTGCCGTCGCGTATGGCGACGGACGCCCTCCCGGGAGGGCGTCCGGTCATGCAAAAACACGTGCCGCCGCGGATCAGGATATCCGCCCGGGGCATCGCTCTAAAACGGGCCGAGTCCGATCTCGGCGGAGATGAAGCACATGATGCAGCCTATTATCGTCCAGACCACCATGAGCGGCCATATAAACTTGAACCACTTCTCGTACGGCACCTTGGCCATTGCGAGCACTCCCATCAGCGACGCCGAGGTCGGAATTATGGAGTTTGAAAAACCGTCGCCGTAGTGGAACGCCATCACAGCCGTCTGGCGCGTGATCCCGATCATGTCGGCGAGCGGGGTCATTATCGGCATCGTCGTGGCGGCCTGCCCGGAGCCTGACGGTATGAAGAAGTTTATGACGGATTGCACGAGGAACATCCCGACGGCAGCCAGCCCTCCAGGCAGGGCGCCGACAAGCGAGGCCAGCGCGTGTATGATCGTGTCGATGATCTGTCCGTTCTGCAGCGTCACCAGTATCCCGCGGGAGATCCCCACCACGAGGGCTCCGAACGTGATGTCGGCGCAGCCGCGCACAAACGCCCGCGAGATGTTACTGGGCGACACCCTGCCGGCGAGTCCCCCGACGATGCCCATCGCGAGGAATATGGTCGCGAGCTCGATGATGTAATACCCGAGCTCCATTACGCCGTAGAGCATGTACGCCAGGAATCCCACTATTATGAGCAGGACGAGCGCGTGAGTTCCTGTGAATACGACGTTGTCGAGCGACTTGACCGCGCCCGCTCCCTGCTGCTCGACGCCGTACATGTAGCTGTTCGCCGGGTCCGCCTTGATCCTGTTCGCGTACCACATCGTGTAGCCCACTGCCGTGATGAACAGCGCCGCGTAGCCGAAGGCCCTGAACCCTATGCCGGAGAAGAGGGGCAGTTCGGCTATGCTCTGCGCCACGCCCACCGTGAACGGGTTTGCCAGCCCGCTTGAGAAGCCTATCGCAGCCCCGGTCGAGAGCATCGAGACGGCGACTATGTCGTCGTACCCGACAGCCCGAGCCAGGGCTACCCCAATCGGGATGAAGACGATGACCTCCTCGGACATGCCCATCGTGGCGCCCATTATGGAGAAAATGAGCATCGTGATGGGGATCATGAGCTTTTCCTTGCCCCTCATGGCGACTATCGCCTTGCTCAGGCCCGAGTCGATCGCCCCTGTCTCCTGGAGTACCGTAAATACGCCGCCGCATATAAATATGAAGAAGACGATCTCCGCAGCCGCCACCATTCCGTCCGGAACCGACTTAAAAAGGTCGAAGAGACCCACCGGGGTGCGCTCCACGCTGTGATAGGACTCCGGATCGGCCAGAGTCCTGCCGGTCCGCTCGTCCTTAGCCCTGTCATACACGCCCGGCGGCACTACGTAGCTTCCAATCGCCGCCAGTATGATGATCGTGCACAGTATGACGTAGGTGTGCGGAATCTTGAACCCCTTTTTTGCAGCAGTAGTTGTTTCGCTCATAGCTCAAACCTCCTGTTTCTCTGTACTTATACCTGTTCAGTCGTCAGGCTTTTTTGCGCGCTCCAGCTCTTCCCTCATCATACGGCGCGCGTCCGGGTCGGTCAGGACCAAAAGGCCCATCCTGGCCATTGCCCTCGCTCCGTTCGCTATTCCGCGTCCGATTTTCGATCGGTCGCCAGCGACCTCGGCGAACTCCCTCGTATGATGCGCCACGTGATTCTCCGTGAACGAGATGCCAAGGTGCATCGTCGGGCACATCCAACTGACGTCCCCCGCGTCCGTCGAGCCGCCGGAGTACGGCGTCGGGTCGTAAGGTTCGCCTATCTCGTCCAGTACCCCCATCATCGCGGATTCTACCTCGCGGTTTGGGAGTATCTCCCTGAAACTCGTCTCGTGCCGCTTCCAGGATACCTCCGTCCCAGTGCAGAGCGCGGCGCCTCTCGCGCAGTCGAGGGCCTTTTCGACGACCGCGTCGAGGTAGTTGCGGCTCGGGGATCTGAAGTAGAACACCCCCTGAGCAAAGTCCGGAACTATATTCGGGGCATCCCCCCCTTTCGTTATTATCCCGTGAATCCTCGTCTCGGGACGGACGTGCTGACGGAGCATGTCGAGCGCGTGAAAAAAAATCTGCAGGCCGTTTAACGCGTTCAGCCCCTCCCAGGGAGCGGCCGAGGCGTGCGCCGGCAGCCCCTTGAACGAGAACTCGGCCGGTATCAGCGCAAGAGCCCTGTACACGGGTTTCGAGAGCCCCGACGACGCGTGCGCCATCATGGCGAAATCGACCCCGTCGAACACCCCGCGATTTACCATCTCGACCTTTGCCCCGTTCGTCTCCTCTGCGGGCGTACCGACCACCCGTATCTCCCCGCAGACCTCCTCCCCAACCGCGCCGGCCAGGGCGATGCCAGCCAGCAACGACATGACCCCGTTCAGGTTATGCCCGCACGCGTGCCCTATCTCAGGCAGGGCGTCGTACTCCGCCATGAAATCCACCACCGGGCCTTCTCCGTTTTTTTTCACCGCGTTGAAGGCGGTGGGCATGCCGGCATACGGATACTCCACATCCCACCCCCTTGAGTGCAGGGCGTCCGTGAGCATCCTGCTCGTTTCAAACTCGTGTTCGCCGAGCTCGGGGTTTTTAGCTATCGAAACCGCCATATCCGCGAAGAAATTCAGCTCGTCCGAGACGATGCCGTCGATGATATTCTTATATTCGTCCAAAGAATGTGCCAAAAACGAACCCCCTGTCCGTTCCAAAATTTAATATATTTACATTATAACATGACTACATTGGCGAGGTATCCGCGGGCGCCAGGACCGCGGGCGCCGCCCGCACCCGGGGGGGGGGCCGGCCCCCCCCCCCCCCCCACACAAATATTTTTTTTTTGGGGGAGGGGGGAGCGAAAAAAA
>JAISRP010000331.1 GCA_031273585.1 Synergistaceae bacterium | reverse complement strand
GGGCGGAGATCCTGAGCATGATCTTCAACAGCCGGAGGGGGGTCGGGGTCGCCGGCACTCACGGCAAGACGACGACCTCCTCGATGATATCGCTCATCGCCGAGCGAGCCGGCCTGATGCCGACCGTCGCCATAGGGGGCGAGCTCTCCGACATAGGCTGCAACGCCAAGCTGGGCGAGGGCGAGTACATGGTGGCGGAGCTCGACGAGAGCGACGGCTCCTTCGAGCTGTTCCGGCCCGACATCGCCGTCATCACGAATATTGACTGGGACCACATAGATCACTATCCCGAGTACGGCATGGTGGTGGAGGCGTTCTCGCACTTCGCCGACGGAAAGAAGAGCGGCGCGCCCCTCGTTATATGCGCCGAGGACCCCGGGGCGCAGAGGATGCTCTCGTTCGGCAACCACCCGGACGCTGTGACCTACGGGTGGGGCTCCGGGTGGAGGTGGGGCGCCTCGGGCGTCCGTCATCACCTGGGGGGAGGTGTGGCGTATACCGTGCTGAGGGGCGGGGTCCCGATAGGGGAGCTCGGCCTCAAGGTATCGGGGGAGCACAACGTCCTCAACTCGCTTGCGGCGCTGGCGGCTTCGGATGGGATGGGCATACCCTTCGAGGCGGCGTCCCGCGCGCTAGAGACATTCGGCGGCGCCAAAAGACGCCTTCAGTTCGTCGGCGAGTCTGGGAACGTAGTAATATATGACGACTACGGACATCACCCCCGCGAGGTGAGCGCCACGATGGCCGCCATATCGGGAACGTGGCCGGACCGCAGGGCTCACGTCGTCTTCCAGCCCCACAGATATACGCGCACCGAGGCCCTCTACCGCGACTTCGCCCATGCGCTCTCGTCCGCCCACCGCGTCTACCTGCTGCCCATATATCCCGCGGACGAGCCGCCGATCTCCGGGGTGTCGTCGTTCCTCATACTCGACGAGCTGATCTCGATGGGCGTCTCCGACCCGGTGGTCTGCAGCGACTTCAAGGAGGCGTCGGACCTGGTGTGCGGCAGCGCCGAGAGCGGCGATCTGGTGCTCACGCTAGGCGCCGGCAGCATAGAGGTATTGGGGAAGCAGATACTTGAGAACATGACCGGGAAGCGGGGCGGTGGCATTGCGCGCGGCAGCGCCGCAGCAGTCGCCTGAGTGGCGCGTGAATCCCCGGCCGGAGCGGTCCGTCAGGGGGGCGGATCTCACGACCTTGGGAATAGGCGGCGAGATCAAAAACCTGCTCCGTCCGCGGTGCGAGGAGGAGCTCGTGTCCATGCTCCGAGGGCTGAATCCCGGTGAGGGGCCGTTTTGCGTCATCGGGGGCGGGTCGAACGTCCTCATGACGGATGACGCGTTCGACGCCCCGCTCGTCCTCACGACCGCCATGAACGGCGTCGAGGTGGAGAGGCGCGGCAGCGGGACGGTCCTGGTGAGGTGCGGCGCCGGGGTCCGCCTGGCGGACCTCTTCGCGATGACGCTCGAGGAGGGCTGGGGTGGGCTCGAATTTGCATCCGGCATCCCGGGGACGGTCGGCGGCGCGGTAATGGGCAACGCCGGCACCCTGCACGGGGAGACGGGACAGGCTGTGCGCTCGGTGCGCATGATCGGCGCGGGCGGCGCCGTCCGGGATTTTTCCGGCGGCGGCATAGAGTGGGGTTACAGGTCGTGCGGCCTCGCGGATGAATTTTATGGGGTCGTCTCAGAGGTGACGTTCAGCTTTCGCGAGCTCGAGAAGGAGGCAGTCCTGGAGAAAGCCAGGAGGTCGGCCGACAGCCGCAGAAATCAGCCGCGGGGGAGGATGACGGCGGGCTGCGTATTCAGAAACCCTCCCGGCGGCAGCGCAGGCAGGCTGCTCGAGCTGGCCGGGTGCAAGGGACTCTCCTCCGGGGGGGCCGCAGTGTCGGAAGTACACGCAAATTTCATTGAAAATCCTGGCGGGGCCACGGCTCGCGACTTCGCGCGCTTAGCGCTCATCTGCAGGGACAGGGTGCTGGAGCTGTTCGGGGTGCGTCTGCAGTTCGAGATAAGGACGCTTGGGATCTCGCTTGGGGACTAACGGCAAAAGAGGTCGTGCTGGCGTGAAGAGATTGAAGATTATCCTCCTGCTGCTGGGCGCCGTGTTCGGGAGCATGTACTTTCTCGAACAGAGGTACGGCAGCATGAGGCTGAGGGACATAGAGATAGAGCCCAGGAACATGCTGTCGGACACGATAGTCTGGCAGTCCGTGCCGAGGGCGGCGGAGAAGTTCTGGCCAGCCCTGCTGTTCATGGGCAGGCGTTTCGTCCGGGGGGTGGAGAACTTCTACCCAGTGCAGCTCAAGATCAGGCTGACCGGCTGGGGCAGCTACAAGGTCACGGTGAGTCCGCTCGAGGTCTTCCTGGGAGTGTCGTGGAACTCGAACCTCTGGCTGCTCTCTACGAACGGGCGCATGTGGCTGGCGAACCTGCCGGCAAACGTGAAGGTCAGGGGGATTCGGGTTCCCGAAAAACCCGTGCTCGCGTGGGATCCCAGCATGGCTCTGCCGATAGATCCTGAGGAGCAGAGGGGGGACATCTACCCCTCGAGCCTTCCGCTGCCCCGGATAAGAAGATGGTACGAGGCGCTGGATAAGATCGGCTGGAATGATAAAATATACTGTCTGCTGGCGAAGAGGATCGACGGACGTCCGGTCGTTCAGATACTGCTGGGTTCGGATGCGGGCATAACCGGCGAGATAATAGTGAACGAGGATCCTGCGGGCTGGGCGTCGCTCGCGGCGGCGCTGGAGGACATCTACCCCGGCGCGGACCGGGGGATACCGTCCGGGCTTCTGGTAAACGCGACATACGCCGGAATGAAATTCACCGTTACGAGCAGGGATGCCAGGTGACCGGCGTAATATTATTCTTGATGGGAGGACCCCGCATTGTTTAAAAAAACTTCGACCACATCCGGCTACAGGGATCCGGAAGTTCTGGTGGGGTTGGATCTGGGCACCAGCAAGGTCACCGTGGTTGTGGCGGAACGCGACGGACCGAGCGGCGAGGCCCAGATAATAGGAATGGGGCAGGCGCCCTCCCACGGGATAAGAAAAGGGCTGATCGTCCACCTGGACCAGGCCGTCAGATCGGTCAGGCAGGCCGTCGGCGACGCGGAGAACATGGTCGGCCTCGAGCTGAACGAGGCAACGGTATCGTTCAGCGGGGGCGACGTCCAGAGCATCAGGTCGAAGGGCATGATCTCGCTGGGGAGGTCTCCCCGCACCGTCATGCAGCTCGACATAGCGCGCGTCATAGAGGCGGCTCAGGCCGACGTCACAGTGCCGAGCACGAAGATAATCCTGCACACGATACCGGTGGAGTATTCGCTCGACGGCAACAGCGGGATCGACGACCCGCTCGGGATGACAGGCATACGGCTCGACATAGATCTCGAGTCGGTCATAGTCCCCATGGCCACGGTGCAGAACGTGTTCAACTGCGTGGAGAAGGCCGGGATCAGCGTGACCGGATTTGCCATAAAGCCGCTTGCCTCGGCGCTGGGAGCCATGACGCTAGAGGAGAGCTCGGCCGGCGCTGTCACGGTGGACATCGGCGGAGGGACTTGCGGAGTCGCGGTGTTCTCCGACGGGCGGCCCAAGCTGCTCTCCGTGATACCGGTCGGGGGGGACCACATCACGAACGACGTGGCCTCCGTCCTCAAGATTCCGATAAACAAGGCCGAGGAGATAAAAAAAGAGGTGAACCTGGCCCCCGGAGATCAGGATGACCAGAACGACGTGCTCGAGTTCGACCACATGGGCAAGAATTACTCCTACTCGAACGCAGAGCTGACGGAGATCGTCCAGTGCAGGATGGAGGAGCTCTTCACGAACCTCGTCCGCTCCGAAATAGCGAACGCCGGCGTATCCATGCTCCCGGCGGGCCTTATAATAACGGGCGGGGCCGCGCGCAGCATGGGGGTCGATCAATATCTGTCGAGGATCCTGGACATACCGGTGAGGGTATCCGCGCCCCTTGACGCAAACAGGATGCCGCCGGGGAGAAACGGCCCCGAGTACACCTGCGCCGCTGGAATAATAAGATACGCGCTCGAGCAGGAGCGCGATCCGTACAGATATATCGAGCAGTCGATGGACATGATAATAGATCATACCCGCGCCCAGATCAAGAAGAAGCTCCCGGGGATGACCGAAGAGCACGAGGGGAATGGGGGCCCGAAGCCGAGAAAGAATTTTTTCGAGAATATATTGGACCTGCTAAAAGAGCTGTTTTATTGACCCGGCCGGTCGACGGACGGGTTTCGTGAACTCCCTTGACAGGAGGAGAGAGTATGCCAGAAATTTTTCAGCTTGAAACGCCGACCCGCCCGCACAGGGAGATCATAAAGGTCGTCGGGGTAGGCGGGGGCGGCAACAACGCGCTGAATCACATAATAAGAGGGGGAGTCGGGGGCGTCGATTTTATCGCGGCCAACACCGACCAGGCGCACCTCGAGCTCTCGGAGGCCGCCCAGAAGATCACCCTCGGGAGGGAGCTCACAAGGGGTCTCGGCGCGGGCGCCGATCCCTCAGTCGGTCAGAAGGCGGCTCTGGAGTCGCGCGACGAGATAAGGGCGGCGCTCGAGGGCGCGGACATGATATTCATAGCGGCCGGCATGGGCGGCGGAACGGGCACCGGCGCGTCCCCGGTAATAGCCAGCATAGCCAAGGAGACCGGCACGCTCGTCGTGGCGGTGGTGACGAGGCCGTTTCAGTTCGAGGGGCGCAGGAGGCTCTCGCACGCGGCGGAGGGCATAGCCCGCCTCAAGGAGCAGGTCGACGCCCTCATAGTCATCCCCAACGACAGGCTGCTCACCATATCGGACAGGAGGACCTCGCTCAACGACGCGTTCAAGCTGGCGGACAACGTGCTGCACCAGGCCGTCCAGGGCGTGACCGACCTCATCCTCCGCCCGGGGCTCGTGAACGTGGACTTCGCAGACGTCCGGACGATCATGAGCAACGCCGGCTCGGCCATAATGGGCATAGGGGACGGCAGCGGGGAGAACAGGGTCGCGACCGCGGCCCACAACGCCATAAACAGCCCGCTGATGGAGACCCCGATGATCGGGGCGAAGGGGGTCCTATTCAACATCTCCGGCGGCGCGAATATAGGGATTCACGAGGTTCACGAGGCTGCCGACATAATAAACGACGCGAGCCACGAGGACGCCTTCGTCATCTGGGGTCACGTCTTCGACCCAGAGATGGACGACGCTGTCAAGATAACGGTGATAGCCACCGGCTTTGACGAGGTCCCGCTCGCGGGCTCGGAGGACGACGGCAGGACGTTCGCCCGGCCGGCCAAGGTTGCCATGGCCGACACCGCCGTCGCAGGAGCGCCCCCGCAGCAGGCGCCGCCTCAATCGACCCCGATGAGATCGCGCGCCGACATAGGCGAGACGGACGTCAGGATTGCGGGAGGCTCGTCGCTGTCCTCCCAGGACCAGGAGGACCTCTTCAGCACGAGCGGCGTTCCCGTAAACCAGCTGGACATACCGTCCTTCCTGAGAAAAAAGAGATAAAGGCCACTGCGTGGGCCTCATGGGCCCCATATCGGGAGCGGGAGCGGATCGTAGCTGACATACCCTCGGGGGGGGACATCGGGTGCGCGGTGTTCTACCCGGCGGACTACTCAGTCGGGATGTCGAACCTCGGGTATCATTATATTTACAGGAAGCTGAGGGAGCTCGGCGTATCCTCCGAGAGGTTCTTCGCCGGACCGGTCCCGCACAGGTCGGTGGAGAATGACACGCTCCTCGAGCGGTTTCAGATGATCTTAGCCGGCGTCTCCTACGAGGGGGACGTGCCGTGCCTCGCGAGATGGCTTCTCCGCGGCGGGATCGATCCATCGAGGAGGAGGAGGGCGGACGGAGATCCGATCGTAGGATCAGGCGGGGCGATTTCGTACATCAACCCACTGTCACTCTGCGGAATCTGCGACTTCATAGTCCTGGGGGACGGCCTGCCCGTCATGCCGTTCGTGGTGGACGCGCTGAGGGGCTCGGGATCGAGGACGTCCCTCCTGGGCAGGCTGGCGGAGCACGGCTCGATACTCGTTCCGGGGATTCACCTGGATGGCG
>JAISRP010000290.1 GCA_031273585.1 Synergistaceae bacterium | reverse complement strand
CAAAAAAGGTCGCTCTTTGCTCTGGACAAAAAGGCGTTAAAGCACACTATAATACCAATATATTTTCTCCCGCGGCGCTAAGGGTGTTACAAAACCCTTGTTCTTATGGCGTGTAGTATCCGGACGGGGAAGGGGTGTCGTAATGTCCATTCGCATAAAGGTGATCGCCATAATAATCGCCATTGTGGTCGTAATTACGGCGTCCAGCATAGCAATCGGCCTGTATTTCGCGGATAACAACCTCGTGGCGACCATTGAGAACGACATGACCGTAGTCGTCGAGATCGCGGAGGAGCTCGTCTCGGCCAATCTGGATTTATTCAGGAGCACCGCCCGCGCCGTTGCCGACCGCCTGAGCGCGGCGGGGCCAGGGGATATTGAGGCCGTCCTGCGGGAGCAGGTCAGGAGAAACGGCTACCTGTCGATCGCGATCTTAGGCGTCGACGACGCCGTGACTTCACATGGGGACGCCCTCCCGGACGAGGGCTACATCGGCACATCCTACGCGAAGCGCGCGCTGTTCGGGGAGACGGTAGTGTCCTCCACCGAGAAGGACAGAAGCGGAAGGCTGGTCGTCCGCATCTGCGCGCCGATGAGCGAGAGCAGGATAATGGTCGCCACGTTACCAGGCACTGTCTTCAGGGATATCATATCGAAGTTCAAAATATGGAACACCGGCAACATCTTCATGCTCGACTGGGACGGCGTAATGATAGCCAACACCCGCCTGTGGCTGGTCGAGGAGAGGCGCAACTTCGCGGATGAGGCCAGGTACGATCCATCCGTCGAGTCCGTCGGAAAGTTCTACGGCACAATGATACGGGGGGGCAGCGGTGTCGGGAATTATATATTCGAGAACTCCGAGCGAATCTGCGCCTATATGCCGGTCAGCAGGTCCTACGACGGCTGGTCGATCGGGGCCGTGGCGCCGATTGCGGAGAGCCCGATAGCGACCGTAGGCAGGATACTCATGATAGCGGGCGGCGTCGTCCTGGCGCTCGGCGTAGCCGCGGCGCTGCTCGCGGCAAAAAAAATCTCAGGCCCAATGGAGAAGATCAACGAGCAGAACATACGCCTCGTTGACCTCATGCAGATGGTCGAGTCCGCGTCCCAGGCCAAGAGCCAGCTTTTGGCGTCGATAAGCCACGAGGTGCGCGCGCCCCTGAACGCCATAGTGGAGACGAGCGACCTGACGCGAGACCGGAACCTCGACGAGCCGACGAAGCGGTACATCTCGGACATGAAGCAAATGTCCCGCTCACTTCTCAAGATCATCACGAACGTGCTCGACTTCTCGATAATGGAGGCCGGGAAGATGGACCTCTCCCCGGTCGACTTCGACATCGTGGAGATGTACGGCGACATCTGCCGCCAGGCTCAATTCATGATGAACGGCACGATGCTCCAGTTCCGCCGCCGCCTGGGCGAGGAGGTGCCGCCCGTGATCTACGCCGACGAGGTCCGAGTCCGCCAGATCATAACGAACCTCGTGAACAACGCGATACAGTTCACGAGGGAGGGCTGCGTGGACCTCCTGATAGACAGGGAGACTGTGAATGGGCGCGAATGCCTGCTCATAAAGGTCGAGGACACCGGCATAGGGATAAAGGAGGAGGACTTCTCCAAGCTGTTCGACCCATTCCAGCGCCTCGACGTGAAAAAACACGGGAACAAGCCGGGAACCGGCCTTGGGCTCTCCATCACGAAGAGGTTCGTAGACATGATGGGCGGCCGGATAACCCTCGAGAGCAAGTACGGAGAGGGGTCGACCTTTACGGTGTGGCTGCCGCTCGTGGTCGGCGATTACTCCAAGGCCGTCATGAAGGATGACTCGCTGCGCATCTTCGTCTCCGAGGGCACGAACGTCCTGATAGCAGACGACGACCCGGCGGAGCTCGAGTCCGCAATTGCTCTCCTGGCCAAGAGCAACATCAAGGCCGACGTCGCCGAAAGCGGCATGGAGGCAGTGGATAAGATCAGGGGCAAGAGGTACGACCTCGTCATGATTAAGAAGGAGATGCGGGAGATGGACGGCATCGCCGCCGTCAGGTGCATCCGCGCCTTCTCCGGCGCATACTTCAGAAAGGCGCCAATCATAGCCATGATCGACAGGGAGCGCGACAGGGAGGCCCTGCTGAACAGCGGCTTCAGCGATTCCATAATCCAGCCTCTAGAAACACCCATGTTAAACCGTATGCTCCTGAAGTGGCTGCCATCCAGCAAGATGCTCGACTGGACAGAGGCATCCCGCATAACGCAGAGCGCATGACCAGGGGCAGGACCGCGGGCGCCGCCCACGCCCGCCGGGGGACCAGTCCCCCGGACCCCCATTTTCTTTTTTTTATTTTCGCCCACAGGGCGAAAATCAAAAAAAGTGAATAGGGTCCAGGGAGCTCTGCTCCCTGGCGGGGTTTGGGGCGGCGCCCCAAGGTCCTGATTTTGTTCAGCCCTTCCCCTTGGTAGCGGACTTCATGTCTTTTACGAATCGGGCTAGTTCCTCGTGCATGAGATCCCGGTCGTCCAAGCGGCGTTCGATTATCGCCACTGTGGCGGAGCCTGCTATTGCGCCGTCGGCGCCGGCTTCGAGCGACGCTCTGACGTGCTCCGGTTTGGAGATGCCGAAGCCGACCACTACGGGCGGGGCTCCTGAGGACTTGAGCAGGGCGATCCGCGAGGAGAGCGGGGCTGACATCTCCCTGTCGGCTCCCGTCACGCCGGAGCGGCCGAGAAAGTACGTGTACCCGCAGGTGAGCCCGGCTATCTCCCTCAGCTTAGCGTCGTCAGCGTTCGGCGGGGCTATGAACACGGCGTCGATCCCTGCGTCGCGCGCGTACTCCACGAAGGACCCTGAGGCGAGCGTCGGGACGTCGGCGATGAGGACCGAGTCCACCCCCGACTTAGCGGCGCGCGAGTAGAAGTTCCGCGCGCCCCTGCCGATCACGAGGTTTGCGTACACTAGCAGGCCTATCGGGATTGTATCGTTTTTCATCCTGAAATTTTCGATGATCTTAAAACAGCCGTCGGGCGTGATTCCCGATTCGAGAGCTCTGTTTGCCGCGGTCTGGATCACAGGGCCGTCGGCGACGGGGTCCGAGAAGGGGATGCCCAGCTCGAGCGCGTCAGCTCCGCTTTTGACGAGCGTCTCGATTATAGAGGCGCTCTCGTCCATGTTCGGGTCCCCGAGCATTACGAACGGGATGAAGGCCCCCTCTCCGTTTTTCTGAAGTTCCTCGAACAGAGCCTTGTAACGTGTGGTCATGGATGCCTCGCCTCCAGACTTATATAGGGCGCAACCTGCTCTATGTCCTTGTCTCCGCGCCCGGAGAGGTTGACGATGAAGACCCGCGGCGGGCCGGCCTCGTTGGCGCACTTGAGGGCATGGGCCAGGGCGTGGGCCGACTCCAGCGCCGGTATGATGCCCTCCTCCCGCGAGAGCAGGGCGAACGCGTCCACCGCCTCCCGGTCCGTTATGCCGACGTATTCGGCGCGCCCGGTCGAGTGGAGGTGCGAGTGCTGCGCCCCCACGCCGGGGTAGTCCAGCCCCGCCGATATCGAGTGTGACTCGTGAATCTGGCCGTCCTCGTCCTGCAGGAGGTAGCTGTAGCTGCCGTGCAGAATCCCCGGGCGTCCCCTCTCTATCGTCGCGCCGTGTTTCTCGGTGTGAAGGCCGTGCCCTGCCGGCTCGACGCCTATCAGCCTCACGGATGGCTCGTCAATGAAGTCGGCGAACATCCCTATGGCGTTGGATCCGCCGCCGACGCAGGCGAACACGGCGTCCGGCAGCCGGCCCTCGGCCTCCAGTATCTGGCGCTTTGCCTCCCTCCCTATGACGCGCTGAAACTCCCTCACGATGGTGGGAAACGGGTGCGGGCCGGCCGCCGTCCCAAGGAGATAGTGCGTGTCGGCGTAGCTCTCGGACCAGTCCCGCAGCGCCTCGTTGATTGCGTCCTTCAGGCTGCGGCTCCCAGTCTCGACCGGAGTTACCTCCGCTCCCATGAGCCTCATTCGGAACACGTTCTGAGCCTGCCGCGCCATGTCCTTCGAGCCCATGTAGACCCGCGTCCTCATCTTGAACAGCGCGCCGGCAAGGGCGGTTGCCACGCCGTGCTGGCCCGCCCCCGTCTCAGCGATCAACCTCGTCTTGCCCATGCGCCGGGCCAGCAGCGCCTGGCCTATCACCTGGTTCGTCTTGTGAGCGCCCCCGTGAAGGAGGTCCTCCCGCTTGAGGTAAATTTTCACCCCCGTGTCCCCCGCCAGGTTCCTGCACCTGTACAGGGGGGTCTCGCGCCCGGCGTACTCGCGGAGGAGCCCCTCGAACTCGGACGCGAACGACCGGTCCCCGCATGACTCCTCGAACGCCCGCTCGAGGTCGAGCAGCGTCGGAACGAGTATCTCCGGCACGAACATCCCGCCGAAATCTCCAAATGCTCCCTTCGATATCTCCACACACATCACCCCTTCGCCCTATATCGCATTGCGCAGATTGCCGAACAGCAACCCTATCCTGTCCGGGTCCTTGCGGCCCGGAGCCCCAGGGAGCTCAACCCCCGAGTTCACGTCTATGGCGTAGCACCCGAGTTTCGACGCCAGTGGGGCGTTTTCGGGGGTTATCCCCCCTGCTATTATCATCCTGTCCCTGCCGCTACTGCCATCCAGCATCGACCAGTCGAAGCTGCGCCCCGTGCCGCCCCGCGAGTTTTTCACAAACGCGTCGAGCAGCGTCCGATCCCCGCGCATCGGGATCCCGTCCGGCAGCCCATCCGAGATTCGGACGGCGTTCCATATCTCGCACCCCCTCGGCAGCTCGCGGCGCAGTCCTGAGATAAATTCATCGCTCTCCTCGCCGTGAAGCTGTACCGCGGCAAGGCCGAGCTCGTTCGCGAGGCGGATTATCCGACGGGGGAGGTCGTTCACGAACACCCCGACCAGAGGCAGCGGGGAGGCGTCCGCTATCTCACGCGCCGCGGACTCGTCGATCCGCCTGGGGGACTCGCCGGCAAATATCAGCCCGCCGAAGCACGCCCCCGCCTCGTAGGATTTTCCCGCCGCCTCGGGCGACGTGAGCCCGCATATCTTCACTCCGCCGAATACGAGACGGCGCGCAGCTACGTCCACCCTGGGGGACCTCATGAGGAGGCTTCCCACGAGGAACGCGTCCGCGTCCCCGCTCATGCCGAGCACGTCCTCGCGCGAGGAAATTCCGGATTCGCACACCCTCACCCTGTCCTTTGGTATTCTCGAGGCCAGCCGCCTGACGACCCCGAGGTCCACGCTGAATGTCCTGAGATCCCGGCTGTTGATCCCGATTATGCTGGCGTCCAGCGACAGAGCCCGCTCGAGCTCGGCCTCGCAGTGAACCTCCGTCAGCGCGTCCATCCCGAGCCTCGCGGCCTCCCTGGCGCACGACAGGTACTCCCCGTCCCCGAGGACCGATAGCATGAGGAGGACGGCGTCGGCCCCGTGCGCCCTCGCCTCGCAGATCTGATACGGCCCGATCACGAAATCCTTGCAGAGTATGGGGACGTCCAGGATGTCCCGCGCCGCCCTGACGTATTCAAGTCCCCCGCGGAAGAACGGCTCGTCGGCGAGGACTGAGACCGCGTCGGCGATGCCGTCGTAGGCTCGGGCTATCTCGGCTATGTCGAAATTTTCCCGGATCGTGCCGGCGGAGGGGGACGCCCTCTTGCACTCCATTATGAAGCGCAGTCCCGGTTTTTTAAGAGCCTCACCGAGCCTGCGCCGCGTGGGCACGGCCCTCTCTCTCAGCGTCTCGTACGGGACGCGCAGGGCTCGCTCCGCCACGTCGATCCGCTTGCGGGCCACTATTTCCTCAAGCGCTGACACGGTCCGGCTCTCCGGCGCCGCACGAGTTCGACATGGCGGCAAACCTCTCCAGCCTCTCCATGGCGCGCCCGCTCTCGAGGACGCTCATCGCCAGGCCGAACCCGTCGCGGTAGTTTGCCGTCATGCCGGCCAGGGTGAGGAGCGCCGAGGCGTTGACGGATATCGCAGCGGTGTGAGCCTCGTCCCCATGCCCCTCCAGCACTGAGCGAATGGCGACCTCGTTCTCCTCCGGCCTGCCGCCCACTATCGACGACAGGGGAAACTCCCTCACCCCGAAGTCCGCCGGGGTAAACCGCCTCTCCTCTATCTCGCCATCCGCCAGTTCCGAGGCGTTCGTCGCGCCATGCACCGTTATCTCGTCCAGCCCGAGCCCGTTCACGACGAGCGCCCTCTGACAGCCGAGCAGCCTCAGCGTCTCCGCCACTATGCGGCACAGCGACATGTCGTACACGCCGACCAGCATTATCGGCGGGCGCGCCGGGTTGATGAGGGGCCCCAGCACGTTGAACATCGTCCTCGTGGCGAGCGCCTTCCTGACTGGCATCGCGTGCTTGAACCCTGGGTGATAATGCGGGGCGTAGAGGAAGGTCACGTCCAGCTCGTCGAGCATCTTCCTGGCCGTGGCCGGCGACATGTCGAGCTTCACCCCAAACCGCTCCAACAGGTCTGCCGCGCCGCA
>JAISRP010000250.1 GCA_031273585.1 Synergistaceae bacterium | reverse complement strand
AGCCCCCCAGCGCCAAAAAAAAAAAAAATTTAAATGGGGGCCGGGCCCCCCCCCCGGGGGGGGGGTTGGGGGCGCCCCCCCAAGGTTTTGCCCGAGGGTTTTAAACCCACAGTGACGTGACGCGGAAACGGAGGTTTTATTAAGATGCTTCTTTCAATCACCTATACCGGGGCGAACGCATCGGACCTCGGTTACCTGCTCCACAAGAATCCGAATCGCCCCCAGGTATTCGAGCTGAACTTCGGCAGGGCTTATGTGTTTTATCCCGAGGCCGGGGAGCATCGCTGCACCGCGGCTCTACTGCTCGACATCGACCCAGTGGATCTCGCGCGCGGCAAGGTTGGATCCAAGGACGGGGGGATCTTCGACTACGTCAGCGACAGGCCGTATGTCTGCTCGTCCTTCATGAGCACGGCGATCTCCAGGGTGTACGGCTCGGCAATGGCCGGACGCTGCGCCGAACGCCCCGATCTCGCGGGCTCCGCGATGGAGCTCTCCGCTGAGGTCGCCATGCTGCCGTGCAGGGGGGATAAGGCCATGATGGAACGGGTGTTCGCGCCCCTGGGCTACTCCGCGGAGTTCAGCTGGGGGGAGCTCGACGAGCGATTCCCGGAATGGGGACCGAGCCCTTACGTCGATCTGACGCTCAGGGGGACAGTGCGGCTGAGGGATTTGCTGATGCACCTCTACGTGCTGATACCGGTGTTCGACAGACAGAAGCACTACTGGATGGGGGACGACGAGGTCGAAAAACTGCTCCGCCACGGCGAGGGCTGGCTCGAGGCGCACCCCGAGAGGGACTTTATCGTAAAACGATATCTCAACCGCGGGCGGCATCTTGCGAGAATGGCCCTGGACCGCCTGGAGGACGGGCAGAGCGGGGCGGATGACGAGGCTGGCGTCTCGGGCGACGGGATAATAGACAGTCCGCCAAGCCTGAATAAAACGAGGCTGGAGGCGATAGTCGCAGTTTTGAAGGACTTAGGCGTCCGTTCGGTGATAGACATGGGGTGCGGGGAGGGAAACCTGCTTCGGCTGTTGCTGAATGAGACGTCGTTCGCCAGGATCGCCGGGACCGACTTATCTCCGGCCGCCCTCGCTCGGGCCGGCAGGCGGCTTCAACTGGACCGCATGCCCGAGGCTGCGAAAAATCGCCTCACGCTGTTCCAGGGCTCGCTCACCTACAGGGACGAGCGGTTCAAGGGGTATGACGCAGCCGCCTGCGTCGAGGTGATGGAGCACATCGACCTGAACAGGCTGCCCGCCTTCGAGCGGGTTCTGTTCGAGTGCGCAAGGCCAAGGGTCATCCTCCTGACCACCCCGAACGTCGAGTATAACGAAAATTACGAATTTCTTGGCGAGGGGCGTCTGCGTCACGGTGATCACCGTTTCGAGTGGACTCGCGAACAATTCCGCGAGTGGGGCGGCAGATCCGCCCAGAGGTACGGGTATTCCGTATCGTACATCGATATAGGCGACGGCGACGCCGAACGGGGCGCGCCGACGCAGATGGGGGTGTTCACTCTATGCCGGCAGAACAGTTAAAAATACCGTCGCTCTGCGTCGTAGCCCTTATCGGCGCGTCGGGCAGCGGAAAGTCCACGTTCGCCAGGAGAGTTTTCAAGCCCACGGAGGTGCTGAGTTCGGACTTTTTCAGGGGACTGGTCTCCGACGACTAGAACGATCAGTCCTGCACGGCGGACGCGTTCGACGTCCTCTATTATGCGGCGAACAAGCGGCTTGACGCAGGGAAGCTCGTCGTCGTGGACGCGACGAACGTGCAGAGGGCGGCGCGGGAGAAGATCATACAGATCGCCGGGGAGCAGAATTGCCACGCGGCGGCGATCGTGCTGGATCTCCCTGAGGAGCTCTGTCAGGCGCGCAACGAATCCCGCCCGGATCGAGGCTATCCGCCGCACGTGGTGCATAGTCATGTGCGGGATCTGAAACGCTCATTGAAACACCTCCAGAAGGAGGGCTTCCGGTATGTGTACGTGCTGAAGACGCCCGAGGAGGCGGATTCTGCGGAGTTGGTCCGGACTCCCCTGTGGAACGACATGAGGCACGATTCGGGTCCGTTCGATATCATCGGCGACGTCCACGGATGCTATGACGAACTGTGCGAGCTGCTTGAGCGCATGGGTTACTCGGTCGACCGGGAGGGGTGCGCGGCCCTTCCCCCTCCCGGCAGGAAGGCCATTTTTCTGGGGGACCTGTGTGACCGGGGCCCCGAGAACGTAAAAACTCTGCGGCTCGCGATGAACATGGCCGGGGCCGGGGCGGCGCTCTGCGTGCCCGGCAACCACGACGTGAAGCTGCTCCGAAAATTGAGGGGCGCGGACGTTCCCCAGACGCATGGGTTTGACGTCACTGTCAGGCAGATGGACGGCGAGCCGCCCGAGTTCGCTGGCGCTGTTAAAATTTTCCTGGATGGCCTGGTCAGTCACTACATCCTGGACGGAGGGAGGCTCGTCGTCGCCCATGCAGGATTGAAGGAGCGTCTCCAAGGGCGGGCCTCCGGCAGGGTGAGGTCGTTCTGTCTCTACGGCGAGACGACCGGGGAGACGGACGAATTCGGCCTGCCGGTGCGGCTCGACTGGGCGGAGGAGTACAGGGGCAGGCCGATGGTCGTCTACGGCCATGTGCCGTCGACGGACGTTCGGGCGGTCAACAACACCTACTGCATAGACACGGGCTGCGTGTTCGGCGGAAAGCTGACGGCGCTCCGCTACCCGGAAAACGAGCTGGCGCAGGTCGCAGCGAGACGGGAGTATTACGCTCCGTTAAGGCCGCTGCGGGGCGACGCATCAGACAGGGGCGACGCGCTAGACATAAAGGACGTCCTCGGGAAGCGGTTGATCTCGACGAGGCTCCATCGCGACATATCGGTACAGGAGGAGAACTCCGCCGCGGCGCTCGAGATAATGAGCCGCTACTCGGCGGATCCGCGCTGGCTGATCTACCTGCCGCCAACGATGTCCCCCTGCGCTGCGAGCAATCTGGACGACTACCTCGAACACCCGCTGGAAGCCATGAACTACTACAAAAAACGCGCGCCGGGCCGCGTGGTTTGCGAGGAGAAGCACATGGGCAGCCGCGCGGTTGTCGTGGCGTGCCGCAGCGAGAGGGCCGCCGAGTCGCGGTTCGGCATCCGCGATGGCTCGATCGGACTGATTTACACCCGAACGGGGCGCCATTTTTTTGACGCCGCCAATTCCGACAGGGAGGCCGAGATCCTGCGGCGTCTTTGCGCCGTGCTGGAGGCGACGGGCTTCTGGGACGAGTTCGGCACGGATTGGGTCTGTCTCGACGCGGAGCTGATGCCGTGGTCGGCGAAGGCCGGATCCCTGCTCTCCGAGCAGTATGCGCCCGTCGGCAGAGCGGGCCGGGACGGGCTCGACAGCGCAGTCTCGGCCTTGGAACGAGCCGCCGGACGCGCCTCCGGGACCAGCGCTGCCGCCGGGAGCGCCTCCGGGCAAAATGTCGATTTGAACGAGGTCCTGGGGATGTATGCTCAGCGGCGCGAGTCGGTCGGGTTGTACGTCGATGCGTACCGAAGATACTGCTGGCAGGTTGTAGGCACGGACGACTACAGGATAGCCCCGTTTCACGTTCTAGCCACTGAAAACAGGGTCTGGAACGACTGCGGACACTTGACCCACTTAGACGTCATCGTGCGGTACATGACTGGGATCGATCCGATTTTCACCGCGACGAACCACATATCCGTCGATCTCGCAAGCGACGAGAGCGTCGGAGAGGCAATAAACTGGTGGAGCGAGCTCGTGGCATCGGGCGGCGAGGGAATGGTTGTGAAGCCGTTCGATTTCATCCCCACCTTCGAGGGAAATCTGATCCAGCCGGCCGTAAAGTGCCGCGGACGCGAATATCTGCGCATCATATACGGCCCGGAGTACACTCGCCCAGACCACCTGAAACGCCTCAAAAAACGCTCCCTCGGCAAGAAAAATCGCCTTGCCCTGGCCGAATTCTCCCTGGGGATGGAGTCTCTCGAACGATTCGTAAGGCGCGAACCTCTCTACAGGGTACACGAGTGCGTTTTCGCCGTGCTGGCCTTAGAAAGCGAGCCAGTCGACCCGAGGCTGTAACCTAGGCCGTCGGCACAGGCAGGACCGTGGGCGGCGCCCACGCCCGGGGGGGGGGGGGGGGGGCGGGGCCGCCG
>JAISRP010000195.1 GCA_031273585.1 Synergistaceae bacterium | reverse complement strand
ACCTCCTGTAATATAACCGATTGAATAAACCGTGTGAAATTAAGCTGACGACCCTTGTTGTGACGGCAAAGGTTTTAATCTTTACCCTTAAGGCTCCTAATTTTAAATTGCCATACGCCGTCAGCCGGATTTTTTCTCGCCCGGCGCGGGTCCGTCCGTAGGCGAGGCGTTCTGCTGCATGGTATGACCCTTGCGGAGGGCCGAGTTGTTCAGGGAATTTATCTCGACGTCCTCGTTGCCCCACTGGTCCCAGCCCGCGCGGACGAATCTCGCGAAGAGCTCCAGGTACGGCCCGGGCGAGCAGGACTCTATTATATCGTACAGCTCGTCCGGTTTTCTCGAGTGCTCCCTCTTGCGGGTGGCGAGCAGGTTAACCTGGGTGCGCCCGGGCGACAGGGTCCTCATGCTGCCGCGCACTCCGAACAGGACGAGCTCCGTTACGTTCCTGAAGTAGAAGCCGACGCCCCTGCCGTCCGGTCCTCCGTCCTTGCGGATTTTGTACCACACTAGGTTCGACTTGTACGTGAACCCCCATGCCCGCATCACGGCCAGCCCCTCCGCCAGAAGCGCGTTGGGCGTCCAGAGGTAGAGGTGCGACTGACCGGCCGCCAGCTTCTTCACCGGCAGCTCCTCTATCTCCCCGAGCTCCATCGTGGGATATCTCAGAAGGCGCTTGTGTTCGGGCGCCATCTTGCCCGTCCTGTTGACGAACTGCCACGGGGGATCGGCCAGGATTGTCGAATACCTCCCGACGAACTTGGAACATATATCCTCCGCCGGAGTGGGCCTGGTCTCGATGCTAACAATTTTCGTCATAGAGCGTCTCCTTGATGCCAAAGACGATAATCGGGCATCCCCCGCCGCCGCCCCCGTCGATCTTTGGCCTCAGCTTGCTCATGTGGGTGGTGGACGATCCGTAGCTCTTGCCGCGGTTCAAACCGTCGAATATCCTCTGGAGGCCGTCGCATCTCGTGATGATCACCCCTGCCGATATCACCCTCAGGTCGAACAGCAGCCTGAAATTGTTGAGGTCCCTGTCGAAGAAGGGGTCCTTGTTGTTCCACTCTATCTCGATCCCTATTTCATTCTTGAAACAGTCGATGGAGTGTGTGGGGCTGTCTACGCTCCTGCCATCCACCACGAAGGCCGTGCTGAAGTTTTTCTCAGCCCACCCAAGCCTGTAGAAACTGCCGTCAATCCACTCCGACACCGGCGACTTCCTGCCCCCGGGCGTCGCGATAAAACTTTTGCAAAGCCTGAACTCGCCCAGCACCGAGCATATATCGTCCCACTCGGATGGGAAGTCGCAGGCGAGTATCGCCAGGGCGTGCCGCCACTGATAGATTTCGTAGTTCTCCTCGATATGCCGCGGCAGCGAATGAATGAGTATCACGCCCCCAACCCCGCCCCAAGGGCTGATTTTTTCAAATGATGCCCGAAGGCAAGGATAAAAAAATATAACAATCTCAACAACCCCAAACGGCTGAATGTCGTTCAGGCGGTGAAATCAGCTATTCCCCAGGGCGATTATATACGTTAAAATTTGCATTGTCCAAACGCTCGGCTCCACCATTGTCCCTACGCCTTAAAGCGCACGATCGTTACGCCGAATCCGCCCTCTCCTGCCTCGCCCAGTCTGTAGCTCTCGACGTAGGGCAGGCTCCTGCAGAGGTTCTGGACCTCGCGGCGAAGGATTCCCTCTCCCCGTCCGTGGATTACTGACACCTCGCCGTATCCCGCCCTGTAGGCCCTGTCCAGATATTGGGCGGCCATCGGTATCGCCTCGTCCGAGGTCATCCCTCTGATCATTATTGAGCTCGGCACCCCTGCCGGCCTCGGCGGCGGGGTTATCTTGATCCCGGCGCCCTCCTGCTTCGTCAGGGTTATGCCGTTTTTTCCGAGGGACCTCTGGATTCTGTTCTCCTGCCGGCCCTCCTCCCTCGTCGCGGAGCGCAGCATCTTGAGGGGGAGCTCGAGCCTCGCGGCGCCGGCGGTCACAGTCGCCTTGTCCCCCTCCACGCACTCGAGGGTGCCAACCGTCGAGGATCCTATCACCACGACCCTGTCGCCGGCCGCAAGTGGGCGCTCGTCCGGGGCGTATGTCCTCTCGAGGCGCTCGTCCTCCCTCTTTTCGGCCTGCTCCCTGATCATGCCGAAGTGTTTCCTCGACCGTTCGAGCTTGCGGTGCGCCGCGGACCGGGCCTCCTCGTCTATCGTCCGCAGGAGGGACTTCGCCGAGGTCTCCGCGTTCTCCACTATGCCAAGCGCCTTCCTGTCGGCCTCCGCCAAGAGCTTGTCGCGCTTTTCCGAGAGCGCGTTCATCTGCTCCTCGTACTCCCTCCTCATGACGTCGAGGTTTGCCCTCAGCTCCTCCAGCTCGCGGTTCTCCTGCTCGACCGCCGTGCGCTTCTCCTGCAGCTCCCCGATTATGTCCTCCATCGAGACCTCCCTGCGGTGCAGCGCCTCACGTGCCCTGAGCAGGACCGACTCCGGCATCCCGAGCTTTCCCGCGATCAACAGAGCGTTGCTGCGGCCAGGTATTCCGATGAGCAGGCGATAGGTCGGCGAGAGGGTGCTCGCGTTGAACTCGACCGACGCCGACTCGACGCCGGGGGTGGACAGGGCGTAACGCTTGATGGGGTTGTGATGGGTGGTCGCTATTACCATTGACTTCCTGCCGACGAGCCAGTCCAGGATGGCTATGCCGAGGGCCGCGCCCTCGTCGGGGTCCGTCCCCGCGCCGAGCTCGTCCAAGAGCACGACCGAGTTCTCTCCAGCGCGTTCCAGTATTTTCGTTATCTGAGATACGTGCGCGCTGAACGTCGAGAGGTTCTGCTCTATGCTCTGCTCGTCCCCTATGTCGCTGTAGATGTCATCGACTATACCCAGGATGGAGTTTTCCTCGGCCGGTATCGGACAGCCCAGCCAGCCGAGGCATACGCATACCCCCGCCGTCTTGAGCGCCACCGTCTTGCCGCCGGTGTTCGGTCCGGTCACCACCAGGACTCGGAACTTCTCGCCGCAGGATATGTCTATCGGAACGGCCGAGTCCGCCAGCAGCGGGTGTTTTGCCCTGTAAAAGCCGAATACGGGCGAGCCGGCGAGCATCGGCATGTGCCAGTGGTCGCGCCTTATCTTCTCGGACATGGCGTAAAACAGGTCTATGCGCCCAAGCGTCATCTCCGCGTCAGTGATGGCGGACTCCCTCTCCAGGACCCTCTCCGTCAGCCTGTGGAGGATCCTGCGCTCCTCGGCGCTCTCGTCCTCCGCGCAGACTGCGTGCTCGTTGTTGAGCGCCACCAGCGCGTGCGGTTCCATGTAGATGCTGTTTCCCGAGCCGGACCGATCCATCACGAGCCCCGGGAAGTTCGATATCGCGTCCTGGCGCACGAGCACTGCGTGCCTTCCGTTGCGGAGCGTAAGCACCCGCTCCTGAAGCATGGAGGAGAGCGACGGGTTCGACAGTATGCCCTGACCCTTCCTGCGCACCTGATCGCGGATCCTGCGCATGTTCAGCCGGAGCTTCCTGAGCCGATCCGAGGCGTGGTCGTACAGACGCCCATCCTCGTCGATCACCGACAGCGCCTCCGTCTCAATGGTGAAGTCCCGCAGATCTTTTATAAGGATGGAGAAGGCCGGCCACTCGGAGCGGGAGTGAACGAGCGCCTCCTTTATGCGGGCGGCGCCCTCCAGCAGCCTGCGGACCTGCAGCAGCTCCCCGCCGAGCAGCATCCCGGAGGACTTTGCGTCGTCCATGAGATGCCGCACGGACGAGAGCTTGAAGTTCCACGGCAGATCTCCCCTGGTATCGCGATAGCTCTCGACCGATTTGAAGAGATCGTGCCAGCTCGCCAGCTCGTCACGGTCGCGGGCAGGCGTCATCGCCGATATCGCGAGCGCGCCGAGGTCGCTGCGGCAGTCTCGCCTTATTATGGAGAGAACCCTGGACATTTCGAGGGAATCGTACGCGGACCGGTCTATCTTCATTCTAATTCCTGCTGCCGCCCCACCTCATGAGATAATCGAGCACTCCCTGCTCCTTGTCCGACGCGGAATTGACCGGGCCGCGCGGCTCGTCGCCCGATACCGCGCCGTCCGGAGCGTCCGAAGCTCCGTCCGCCTCATCGGGGAACAGGCTTCTCGACGCCTGTTCGAGAACGTACTCCTTCGCGTCCTGCTGGAGCTCGGCGAGGTCCGGCAGCATTCCGGCCCGGTCCAGGATCGGGTACACTATGGGCCACGTCCTGGCCGTGGCTATCAGCACACGGCTCTCGCGCACCCACGCGTCCCCCGCCACCGGGGCTAATAGCATTCCGGAGACGAGGAGCAGGAGCGCTATCACGTATACCTTCAGAAATCCGGTGACGGCGCCGAACGTCTTGTCCATCCATGTCAGGTTAGTCTTCGTGAGCATCTTTTTGAGCCACCTGTCGACGAGAGAGCAGCCCGTAAAGATCACCCCAAAGACCCCCGCCATCGACGCCATGTCAGCCACCGAGGGCGAGACCCCGAAATTTTCCGACAGAGCGCCGGAGACGGAGGCGTAAAACCGAAGCGCGCAATAAAATCCCCCCAGCACGCCCACCAGCGAGAGGGCCTCGCCGGAAAAACCCTTGAAGATCCCGCGGATTACGAAGAAGCTGCCAGCCAGCAGGAGGATCGCGTCGGTCAGGTTCATCTCATGCTCGTCTTATCCGTTTCTTTCCTGTCTCCCTCGGCGTCCTCGTAATTTGACGAGCCGGACAGGATGCCGCCGAGGCGCGTCATGACGGAGGTAAGCTCGTTGGCCAACGTCATGCAGGTGATAAACAGCCGTTCATCCTGCGTCATGGCGGAATCGGTGCTCGCCACCACCTCGCGCAGCAGATCGTAGACATCCTTCAGTTTCTCATCCTCCATGGAGGTTATGAGGTTGTAAGACTTTCTGCCGACCAGCAGCGAAACGGCTCGTCTTTCCATATGCCAGCCCTTCCTCGTCGTTCAATCTTTCAACTTAACTCGCCTGCTACCTCGCTTGAGTTCTCCGAAGGCGGCGGAAGCATCGATTTGATTCGGGACGCCAGGTCGTCCAGGCGTCTTTCGGTCTCCTCGCGCTCCTGGGCCGTTGCCGCCCGCTCGTCATCGAATCGCTGCGTCGCCCGCTGCAGCTCCTCGTCCAGCTGCAGCAGCTCCAGCTCCCTGTCGTCGAGATTTTTCCTGAGCCTCTCGACCTCCTCGAGGGCGGAGTCCCTCTCCCTCGCAATGGTCCTGACTAGCGTCTCGAGTCTTTCAACAATGCCGTCCAGCTCCGTTATTTTTGCGATCATGACCAGACCTCCAGAAATATTATTTCAACTTTGCAGCATTATCTCACGTTTGTCGTGATTATCAAAGTCTCGTCGTCCGGCATCTCGAGTCCCACCCGTATGCCGCCGATCTCCGACAGGCGGGACACGTGCGTCCCGCCGCACGGCATCTCCACCTCGACCCCGTTCAGCGTCGTGCGCCAGTACCTCTCGGAGACGAGCCCGTCCTCCTCCGCGCGTATCGTAACGGGCGCGTCCCGCCTCATCCACTCTCCGACGAGCGCGTTGATCTCCCTCTCGTGCGCGGTGATGTCATCGCTCAGTCCGTCCGTTGAAAAACCCTTCTTCCGCATCGTCTTCCCAAGGCGATACCGGTCGGAACAGGACAGGAGGTCTATGCTCGACATCTCGGCCGCAATCGCGTCGAAGTTTGGGTTGCCCATGCCGTCCAGCGTGCTGACCTCCCTGCGCCACCTCCGGGAAAATGATTCGTTCAGCGCGTACGACATGACGTGCGCCGCGGAGTGAGCGCGCGAGAGCCTCCACCTGATGCTGCGGTCGACCTGAAGGATGACCCCGTCGCCAACCTCGAAATCGGGACGATCCTCCCTGACGACGTGACCGACGAAAAAATGCCAGCCCGGCTCGCCCTTTCTGACGGGAATCGCCTCGGCCACGTACACGGCTCCGTCCGGCGAACGCCCCATGAAGACCACGTCCGAGAGGTCGTAACGCCTCCCCAGGGAGTTCTCCAGATAACCCTTGTCCTCCGGCTGATCCGGCCACCGATAGTCGCGAGGGTGGAACGGAGTCGACTCCGTCGCCAGTATAAAGCCGCCGTCATGCGGTTCGATGTACGTCACATTTGACCTCTCCCTCAGGGAGCCCCTGTGAAACGTGACTTTCGTTGAACGGAACGACATGTTTGACACTAACTACCACCCCGTCTGATACTTGAACTCGCCTTTACTATATTCAAAGTATATCAGATAATGAATTTTGCTGTCGTGGATATCGTCAATATGATTTCATCCTTTAGGTGGGAGATGTCGATCATGCCGGTCAAAGACCTCAAACCCTGTAGAAAAAAACGTAAATTTCGCGCCGCGCCCGGGTTTTCCATCGTCGAGGCGTTTATGGCATCCATGTTGACGGCGTCCGTCATGCTCGGCGTCATGACCATGGTCAGCGTGACGACGAGGGCCGACGAGCGCGTGAGGGTGGAGTCGCTGCAATTCCTGAACCTGTCGTCAGTCGCGGCGGAGATAAACTCCGGCGCCGCCGCGGACAGCTTTGAAGGCATCCTGGGGCTGAGCGGAAACGTCGAGCCGGAGCCGGAGTCCGCGCCTTGCGCCATCGCCAGGCACAGGGTGTTCGTCTCGGAGGGCGCCGCTCGGCTCGGGTTTGGCTGGACGCTGTGGAAAATAGGCGGCGCATGAGGCGCAGGGGTTTTCTCACCGCGATAGTCTCAGTCATCGCCGTGCTGACCATTCTCATAACAGCCGTGTTGGCTGATCAGCTTGCGCGAAGCGCCGACATCGACGAGAGGTCCATGGCGGTCGCGAAATCGGCCATTGCCGCCAGGAGAGGCCTCAAGATAGCGGAGGACTGGCTCATGAGGACCCTGATGGCCGGCACGCATCACGTCGGAAGGGTGATCCTGGACGCCGGCTCGGACGCGCCGGGACATGCTGGCCCCGGACCGGACGACCCGCTCTGGGCTCCGACAGGGGAGCTGCACATAGTGGATGCGGATTGCGTCCCTGACTCCTACTCCTTGAAATACGCCGTGCCGTGGATCGTCCCGGAAAGCGTGGATGGGGGCGTCCGCAGGTATTTTTTTCTCAGAAGCTGCGTCGGCGTCGAGGGCGGGAACCTGCGCATGGCGGAGGAGGAGCTCATAGCGGTCCTCATCGACGGCACAGGGAGGATAACTGAATCCGCGAGGTTGTTTCACAGATCGAGATCCGAGAGGAAATGAGGAACTCTCCTCCGGATTCGGCATACGAGTCCGGAATCTTTGCTGATGATGGTTGCAGTGGCGGCAAAGGTTTTAATCTTTACCCTTCAAGCTTCTAATTTTAAATTGCTATATAATGTCCCTGTGCTTACTTCCGAGGAGGGATCCATTTGAAAAGATTAGCTGAATTGCTGTTCGCGGTGATCATAGTTGCGCTCATCGTCTGTTCTTTCGTGATTAAAACATCTGAGAACCCGATTCCTGAGAGCCCCCAGACTGAGGACGCCGCGATTTCCATGCCCGAGCCGCCTCCATCGGCGACGAGCCCCGACGCCCCTCCGCAGGAGGAACCCTCCCCGCAGACCGAGACGAGCGAGGATATCCCGATGCTCCCACCCGAGCCGGAGGACTACGGCTCCGGCATATAAAAACCATGAGCGGCGCCCACGGTCCTGCCCTGGGATTTGGGTTGGATTTGGGCTCCGCGAATAGGCTCCGCGAATATGCTTGACAATGTTGAACGGCGGTGCGATTATCAGTGCTC
>JAISRP010000188.1 GCA_031273585.1 Synergistaceae bacterium | reverse complement strand
TTTTCGATATCCTCCCTGAACACGTTGGCCGTCATGGCGACGATGGGGACGGCCCTGGCGTTTGGCACATCCAGCCCGCGGATGCGCCGCGTGGCCTCATATCCGTCCATCTCCGGCATTTGAACGTCCATGAAGATTATGTCGTATCCGTCGGGGCTCTCGGAGAACAGCCTCACCGCCTCCGCGCCGTTCTCCGCGCAGTCGATGACGAGCCCGGTTGGCTCCAGCAGCGACAGCACTATCTCCCGGTTGATCTCGATGTCCTCGGCAAGGAGCACGCGGTATCCGTCGAAGTGATCCGTGGCGTCGTGCTGCGAGGCGTCCTGCGCGAGCAGGTTTTCCACGCCCAGGCACTCGTTGATGCAGTCGGCTATCGAGGATGGGAACAGCGGCTTGGGCAGGAATTTATCCACCCCGGCGTTCATTGCCTCGTCCTCTATGACGCTCCACTCGGTGGACGAGATCATAATGACGACGGAGTTTCCCTCGCCCCGCTCCCTTATCAGGCGCGAGAGCTCTATGCCGTTCATGCCCGGCATCTTCCAGTCCACGAAGTATATGTCGTACCGGCCGTTTCGCCGGACGAGCTCGACGGCATCCTCGCCGCCAGAGGCGATGTCGCACGTCACGCCGAGCCGGCGCATGATGTCCGCGAAGTACTCGCGTATCTCGGGCGTGTCGTCCACCGCGAGTATCCGAATGTTCCCCCAGGTCGCTCCGCGGTCCAGGGCGCTGCGATGTTCGCTCTCAGCGCCGCGGCGTGCCCGCATGGTGAAGGCGAACGTGGCCCCCTTCCCGAGCTCCGATTCTATCCATATCCGGCCGTCCATCATCTCCACTATGCGCTTTGATATCGCAAGGCCGAGCCCCGTGCCCCCGAACCTGCGCGACGTGTTGCTCTCGGCCTGCTGAAACGAGGTGAAGAGCCGAGCCTGCTGATCCTCGCTTATGCCGATGCCGGTGTCCTTCACCTCGATCTGCACGGTGCAGACGTCGTTCTCCTCAGAGATAAAACGCGCGTTCATCCTTATGGCCCCGTACTCCGGGGTGAACTTTACGGCGTTCGACAGCAGGTTCGTTATGACCTGCGCGGTCCGCTGGTCGTCGCCGATCAGAACCCGCGGGATGTTCCTGTCGATGAACAGGGTGAAGTCCTGATGTTTTTCCTCCACGCGGAAGTTGATGACGTTGACCACCTTCTGGAGCATCTTCTCGAAATCGAACTCCGAGGCGGCCAGCTCAAGCTTGTTCGCCTCGATCTTCGACATGTCCAGTATGTCGTTGATAACGCCCAGCAGGTGCGTGGACGCGTTCCCTATCTTCTCGAATGCGTAGTCCTTGCGCTCTATGTTGGCGGCCGATCTGCCGATGGTCGTCATCCCGATGATCGCGTTGAGCGGCGTGCGCATCTCGTGGCTCATGTTGGACAGAAAATCGCTCTTCGACCGGGAGGCGGCCTCCGCCCTCTCCTTCAGATCGGACAGGTGCAGGTTTTGCTCGTTGATTATCCTGAATGGCTTCGCTATCGCGAGCGACGCGAAGAACGCGGCGACGATCCCCAGCCCCAGGAAAATAGCGGCCGAGACCAGCAGCACGTACTGAATCCTCGTGTAGGGGCTCTCCTCGATGATCGCGGCGACGCCCAACATCCAGCCGTCCGACCCGAGGATCGGGGTATACGCGCAGACTCGGTCGACCCCGTCCAGGCTATAAATTCCAGCGCCCTCCCTGCCCTGTATCATAGCGCTGTAGAAGCGGCCCGCGGCACGCGCCGCGTAGTCCCCTTCCGCGCTCTCCTCTGCGGCTTGGATGAAATTGTGCCGTTCCAGGACCATCTGCGGGCGGTAATTTGCGATCATGACGCCGGTCCTGTCGACCATGAAGATGTTTCCGGAGGCCCATATCCTGAACTCGGACACGAGGTCGCTCAGAAACATGCCGGGCAGCGTGGCGACCAGGACGCGCGACCCCATCGGAACGCAGACCCGCATGACGAGATTTCCGCCTCGGTCGGTCTCCGTGCTGGTTATCACCCTCTCGCCTATAAACGCGCGGCGGGCGTACCGGCTGTCGGCAAAGCTATCCGGCGGCACGGAGTCGCCGTAAGACGCTGCGACTCCACGCGAATCCATGACGGCAAGCGAGAGGTAGCCGTGCTTCTTCGTCAGCTCCTCCAACGCGGCGGGCAGAGCTCCGCCGGGGCCGGCCTCGGCGTCCTCGAGAGCTGCGGCCAGAGCCGCGGCCGCAACGGTGTCAGCCTCCGTCTTCAGCAGGCGGAGATTGCTCGAGACCAGTTTGACCGCTATTTTACCGATGACCGTCATGTCGTACTCGATCGTCTCCACGAGATGGGACTGGCTGAAGTACATGCCAGTCGCCATGCTTGCGACGGTGATCAGCGCCTCGATGAATATGATGATCGAAAAAACCTTAGCGCGGATTGACGTAACAGCATCCCCTTCGCTTCAAGTACACTGCAATGGCTATTTTATATCTTTAATTGGGCTGTTTGTATCCTGTCATGTGATTTTACCATAACATAACGTCGGGGGAAGCGAGCAGCCGTGATATTATCTCCGGCAGGATTGGTGGTGATTCAGGGCGTAAGGAGGGCGCAAAAAAAGCTGCCGGGCATCCGCCCTGGCAGCCCTCGCCTCCGCACTTCTTTAACGAAGCCGGAGCAGCCGGAATTATATGCGAGTCAGGCTGCTCCGATTTTAAAGCGCGAGCCCGGCAGCGCGGCTCCGCGGACTGCCGGGCGTTTTCTTTGGGGTCTATCCTACAGCTTGTCCTTGGTCAGGACCGTGACGCCAGTGTCGACCGGGTCCTTGGAAACCGTCTTGCCCTCGAGGACCGCGATTGCTGCCTTCAGCCCCTCGTAGCCCATGACGTCCGGGTTCTGAGCCATAGTGGCTATTAGGTTGCCGCTCTTGATGAGCTCGCGCAGTGCGTCCGACTGGTCGAATCCCACCGCCAGGACCTTGCCGCCGGCCTCCTGTATGGCGTTGCCGACCCCGGTTGACGAGCCCTCGTTCGCCCCGAAGAGGCCGACCACGCCCTGGGTGATGAAGTTATCGGCTATCTCCTTGCTCTTGACGACATCTCCCTCGCCGTACTGCGTCTCCAGGATCGTGAACTTCGAGCCCGCGAACGCCGCGCGGAAGCCCTTCTCCCTCGCCACCGTGGAGGCCGTTGCGGCGTTCACGTTCACTATTCCGAGCTTGCCCTCAGTGACTCCCGCCGCCTGAAGAGCTTTCAGGAGCTCTTTGCCCGCTGTTTCACCCGCCGCCTCGTTGTTGGTCGTAAACGTGGCCTCGGCGGGGAAATTAGCCGGGGAGTCCACGTATATAATCTTGACGCCGGAGGCGGCCGCCTCCTTCAGGGCCTCCGTCACCGCGTCCGGGCCGTTGGCCGCCAGGAGTATCGCCTGAGCCCCGCCCGCGACCGCGTTGTTGATGAACTCGATCTGCTTCGCGTCGTCCGTCACGTCAGGCGCAAGCCAGTTGTAAGTCACGCTGCCGGACTCGGCGGCCGCCTTCTCGCACCCCGAGTTCACGCCGGCCCAGTGCCGGTCCATCTGGTCCATTGTGATGAGAGTGACCTTGTATGGGGCGGCAGCGGCGCCGCCCGCCAGGAGTCCCAAAACCAACGACAGAGCCAGAACAATGCGAATAGCCTTCATAATACGCACTCCCTCCATTTATTATGTTCTGTTGCGAGGTCCAGACCCTAAAAGCCCCCTCCTCTCCGTTTTAGAATTGCGATAATAAAGCCGACCTGCGATTCCAGCCCCTCACGAGCGGGATTTTTTCCTTATCCACTTGCCGTTTCGCACGACGATGTCGAGCAGAACCGAGATGACCACTATGATCCCCACGGCGATGTTCCTGATCGCCACTGGCGCGCCCGCCAGTATGAGGCCGTTCTGCAGGACGCTCCATATCGACGCCCCGATGACAGTCCCCAGCAGGAGCCCCTGGCCGCCCAGGGTCGATACGCCCCCTATGACCGACGCCGCCACGGCGTACAGCTCGTACATGTTGCCGGCGTCCATCGTGCCGACCCCGCCCGTGGCGCAGGCGATAAATCCGACGACGCAGGAGCAGAACGCGCTTACCAGGTACGCCTTAGTCACGGTGGCGCTGACGTTGACGCCCGACATGCGGGCAGCGTCGATGTTGCTGCCGACTGCGTAGATATGGCGTCCGGTCCGCGTTCTTGAGAGTACGAAGTTGAACGCGATCCAAAGGACGACCGCTATCCAGACCGTGCTGTATATCCCCATGAACTCGCCGTAGTAGAAGAAGTTGCGGAACAGCCTCGCGCCCTCGCCGATGGAGTCTGTGTTGCGGTTATTGTTGACGATCTGCGCTATGCCCCTTGCGATCGTCATGGTGCCGAGAGTCGCGATAAACGGCGGCAGCCCGCATCTAGCCACGAGCTGGCCGTTGAGGACGCCTATCGCGAGGCAGCACGCGACGGTGACCGCGACTGCGGCCCACTGTCCCACCCCGTTCGTCATGAGGGTGGCGGATATCATGCAGCTCATCCCGACCACGGAGCCGATGGAGAGGTCTATATTTCCAGTAATCAGCACGTAGGACTGCGCTATGCCTATGATGAGTATGGGGGCGACCTGCCTCAGGAGGTTGCGCAGGTTCCTGGACGACGTGAAGTTCTCGCTGAGCAGGCTGAACACGATGAATATGATGACGAGCCCTATCGCCACCGTGACGACCTGAGCCATGCCGCGAACGGCAAAAATTCTGCTTAAATAGCCTCGCCTCCCGGTTTCGTTCATACCGCCGCCTCCCGCCCCGAGTAGTCCGAAGAATCCAGCGTCTTCGCCTCGAACTTAGTCGCCATCTCCAAGATTTTGCCCTGCGTCGCCTCGCCGCTCATAAATTCGCCGGTGATCCTGCCGTCGCACATCACCAGGATGCGGTCGGCAAAGCCTATGATCTCCGGCATCTCGGAGGAGACGAACATTACCCCTATCCCGCCGCTCTTGAGCTCGTTCATGAGGTGATAAATCTCCACCTTCGCCGCCACGTCTATCCCTCTGGTGGGCTCGTCGAAGAT
>JAISRP010000128.1 GCA_031273585.1 Synergistaceae bacterium | reverse complement strand
GCCAAGCCCATCCCAGAGCGAGGTCTGGAAACTCAGGCCCTCGGTTTCGAAGGGAAAGACCCAATTATTGATGCCTTCTCGTTCAGAGGGGGCCAGGACCAGGTAATACGAGGCGTATTCCGCCGACGTCACCATGCTCTTCACGCCGTTAAACGTGACCTTGTCGCCGTTCACGCTTATTTTTATCTCCGGAATATAAAAATGAGTCCCCGTTCCGAATTCACTGTAGGCCAGTGCAAGAAAACGCTCGTTTTCGATGACGTCTTTACATATTTTTTCCTTGAGTTCCTCGCTGCCGTAGGTCAAAACGCACATCAGCGCCACGTTGTGCATCATGTAGCACAGCCCATGCGTAGCGCCGCCCTCGGAAAACGCCAGGCAAACGTCCGTGTGATCCTGGATGTTTTTCCCAAGCCCGCCTCTTTCCTTGGGAATCAGCAGCTTGAAAAAACCCTCCTCTCCCATTTTTTTGAAAACTTCCTTTGGAAAGCGGCCTTTCTCATCTGTTTCCTTGCTGTCGGGTGCAATATAGCGTTCTGCGAATTTTTTTGCATCTTCATAAACAGCGCCCATCTTTCTGCCCCCCTGGTAATAGAATTTTCATCTTGTGCTTTAGTTCCTGATATTAGAAACTTAACACGCATAACCGATATTGTCAATGAATTTACTAGGGTATCATCCGCGTCCCCCTGTTGACATTCGATTGAGCGATGATAAAATTACACCCTAGTTAATGCCGAGTAAATATCTAGGAATATGAGTTGTTTAGGCAAGACCAGAAGTATAAACGCAGCATCCCGTATTGCCGTTGATTCCCTGGCGGGTTGCTCATCGCGAAAGGAGGAGTCCCGAAAAAAACTGATCAAAACGTCCGAGCTTGCCCATGAGGAGCTTGCTCGCGAGCGGCGAACGCATCGGAAATATTCAACCAATACGGAGATAAAAAACTGAGGGGGCTGTCAATTATGAGGTGCAATAAATTTGCAAAAATTATTTTCGCTCTGTTCGTGTCACTGTTCTGTTTAGCTCAAACCGCCGCGGCGGCGGACGAGGTTGTAATCGTGGCGACCGAGGCCGCGTTTCCTCCGTTTAACATGTTCGGCGAGAAGGGCGAAATTATCGGCTACGATGTAGCCGTGACAAAGGCTATCGACGAATTGATCCCCGGCGTGACGTTTAAATTGGAACCAGTGCCGTGGGAGTCCTTTTTTCTGGGGCTCGACTCGGGGCGATACGATATAGTCGTCGATCAGATGAACTGGACCGAGGCTCGCGCGGAGAAGTATCTTTTCGGCGAGGTCCCCTACTTCTACGCCACCAACGCTATAATCTTCAAAAAGGGCCGGGACGACATCAAGTCCCTGAAAGATCTTCACGGCAAAAGGGTGGCGGCGGCAGTGGGTTCCTTCAACACCACGTGGATCGAGGATTATAATGAAAAAAACAAGGCTGGCATAACCATAGAATACTACGACGCGGAGGCGGGCAACATAATGAAGGAGATAGTGGCCGACAGGGTCGACGCTTTTTTAAATCACCCCGTGCTCACGAAGTATATAGCCGACAGCGAAAATCTCCCGCTGGACTACGTCATCTCGCCGGAATTCGGGGTAAAGCCGGCATATTATATGTTCAACAACAACGCGAATGGACAGAAATATCAGAAACTGTTCGACGAGGCGCTGAAGAAGCTCGCCGCCGATGGGACGCTGACCAGGCTGTCAGTTGAGTGGTGCGGGGCTGATTACACGACGGAGGATGCTGCCGTGGGCATGGAGTAAAAATAGCGGCCCCGCCGGGGGAGGACCGGTCTTGACCGGCGCCTCCCCCGGTCATCCCCCGGGCTGAACGGAACGGGGCCCTGTCGTTGTGGTCCCTTGGAAGGCCGATTTAGCGTTAGAGGCCTAAATTATGAATGGAGACTGTGCATGGTTAAAGTCTTTGACCTCGGATTCATGCTGACGGCAATACCGGACGTGCTGAAGTACCTCCCCGTCACAATCCTGATTTCATTCGGCTCAAGCCTGATCGGCCTCGTGGTGGCGTTCATCGTGGCCCTCATACGGTATTTCGAGGTCCCGGTCCTCTCGCCGCTCTGCAAGCTGTATATTTCGTTCATCCGCGGGACGCCGACGCTGGTGCAGTTGTTCATCGTTTATTACGGCATTCCAATCGTCCTGGTCGCGGCGAATCAGCGTTTCGGCACGAACATAAACGTCTCCGGCCTGCCTAAGATCATCTACGTCCTGTTCGCGTTTGCGCTCAATACCGGCGCTTACATGTCCGAGACGATCCGCAGCGCCATTACCTCCGTCGACGCCGGACAGTGGGAGGCTTGTTACAGTCTCAACATGAATACGAGGCAGGCTGTCACGAGAATAGTGATCCCGCAGGCGCTGACGGTGGCGCTGCCCTCCCTGGGAAACTCGTGGATCTCAGTGATGAAGGACACGTCGCTCGCGTTCAGCATAGGCCTCGTGGAGTTGTTATCCGCAGCCAGGCTGATCGGTGCGCGCGCGTCGCGTTACCTGGAGGTCTACATAGACGCCGCGCTGATGTATTGGGGCGTTTGCATAGTCATGGAGATCGTGCTGTCCCTGCTGGAAAAAAGGATGAGAAAGTACGAGGGGAGGATCGGGGCATGATATCGGTCCGAAATATCAGCAAGTCTTACGGCGCCAGCAAGATACTGAAGGGCGTCAGCCTGGATATAAAACCTGGGGAGATAGTCACCCTGATAGGCCCCAGCGGGGCCGGGAAGACGACGTTTCTCAGGACTCTGAACTGGCTCGCCTCCCCCGACGAGGGCTCCGTCCGAATCGGAGATGTGGAGATAAGCGCCGGACACGCGAGACCCAGGCAGATAAGCGCGCTGCGCGCCCAAAGCTCGATGGTTTTCCAGCACTACCACCTGTTTCATAACAAAACAGCTCTCGAAAATATAACAGAAAGCCTGATCGTCGTTCACAAAAAAACCAGGGCGGAGGCGGATGAAATCGGAATAAAACTTCTCATAAAGGTGGGTATGCAGGACAAAATGCACGAATACCCGTCGAGGCTGTCGGGAGGACAAAAACAAAGGGTGGGCATAGCCAGGGCCTTGGCGGTCGAGCCCAAGGTCATGCTCTTCGACGAGCCCACCAGCTCGCTCGATCCGGAGTGGGTGGGAGAGGTTCTCACAGTTATGAACCAAATTGCGGACGAAGGCATGACGATGGTCGTAGTCACTCATGAAATGCGTTTTGCGAGGAACGTGTCAAAGCGGATCGTCTTCTTTGACGACGGGGCCATCGTGGAGAGCGGCGCCCCAGAGCAGCTGTTTCAAAATCCGGTTCACGAACGGACCCGTCAGTTTCTCTCCAAGGAGCGGTTCGACTAGGGCATGAACGACGCCGTCGTAAAAAAAATTCTGGCGGAGGGCGCGTCGCTGGTTGCCTTCGCGGATTTGAGCAGACTGCCCCGGTCCGCCGGCGGGGACTGGCCCGTGGGAATTTCCATAGCGATTGCACTGAACCCGGCCGTCGTCCGTCGGATACCGAGCGGCCCGCATGAGGATTATTCCCATGAGTACGACAGGGTAAATGCGGCCCTCGACAACCTCGGGGCCGTCACGGAGAAGTGGCTCGTCTCCGCAGGTTACAACGCCTGCGCGATCACTCGGGACAGGGCGCCCTATGAGAAAACATCCTACGCGACCCGGATCCCGCACAAGACGGCGGCCTCCCTCGCAGGGTTGGGCTGGATAGGCAAGAACGCCCTGTTAGTGACGATGAAATTCGGCTGCGCCCTGAGGCTGACGACGGTGCTGACAGACGCCCCGCTGAGGCCAAACGCCATAACCACCGAGCCAAAGTGCGGTTCCTGCACGGTATGCAGGGACGTCTGCCCCGGTAGCGCCATCAAGGGAAAGATGTGGAGCGATACCCTCGAAAGGGACGATCTCGTCAATCCCGGAAGGTGCGACGAAACCACCGGCGCCAGAGGGCTGGATCTAAAATTCAGAAGCGCCACCTGCGGACTGTGCTTCGCCGCCTGCCCCTACACGAAGCGCTATCTAGCCTCTCTCATCGCGTCATAATCACAGCAAATCCGAGGACAAAACCTTGGGGCGCCCCCCCCAAACCCCGCCAGGGAGCAGCGCTCCCTGGACCCTTTTCACTTTTTTTGATTTTCGCCCTGCGGGCG
>JAISRP010000007.1 GCA_031273585.1 Synergistaceae bacterium | reverse complement strand
CTCACTCGACAATCCGACACCCCTCGCTGGAACAACTTGATAGTCATAATACAAAAAAATAAATAGCTCCCAAAATAGGGTCCAGGGAGCGAGCTCCCTGGCGGGCGTGGGCGGAGCCCACGGTCTTGAACCCGCCGTCTGCGAGGCGCGCGCTCAAGATTTTGCCCGCGTATTTGTGTCCAGCCAATCCAGACCCGCGAAGCCCAGGCCGACCCTCGCCGCGGCGTCGAGTGCGGCGATCTCGTCCAGCAGCCTGCCCACGGAGTCAAGGGGAACCATGTTCGGGCCGTCGCTCTTAGCGGCATCGGGATCTGGGTGGACCTCGAGAAATACCGAGTCCACTCCGACCGCCACGGCCGCCCGAACCAGGGGAAGGACGAATCGCCTGTCGCCCCCGCTGGACGTTCCGAGGCCGCCCGGGCGCTGGACGCTGTGGGTGGCGTCGAACATGACCGGCGCGCCGAGCGATCTCATTATGACTATGGAGCGGAAGTCGACCACCAACTGATGATAGCCGAACGAAGCGCCCCGCTCGCAGAGGACGACGCCTGACGCCCCCGCCTCCCTGCACTTGCCCACCACCCCAGCCATGTCCTCCGGGGCCATGAACTGGGCCTTCTTCACGTTAAGCGGCCGGCCGGTGGCGGACGCCGCCGACAGCAGGTCCGTCTGCCTGCAGAGAAACGCCGGGATCTGGAGCATATCGGCCGCCTCCGCGGCAGGGGCGGCCTGCCACGGCTCGTGAATGTCCGTCAGAACGCGCACGCCCGCCTCGGACTTTATCCGTGACAGCCACTCGAGGCCCAGCTCCAATCCCGGTCCGCGCTCGGAGTGAATCGACGTCCTGTTTGCCTTGTCGAACGACGCCTTGAAGACGTAGCCGAATCCGCGCCGCCGGCACTCGTCCCTCATGAATTCAGCCACGCTCAGGCCCATATCGAGGGATTCCAGCATACAGGGACCGGCCGCTATGACTAGCCTGGCTCCTCCGATCCCCAGCGTGGCAGACCCTCCCTTATTATTCTCACCGATCTCATTACGCTGCTCCTCAGGCTCTCCGACATTCCCCATTCCTGCTCCTCCTCGGCTACGGTCTCCGTCTCCTCCGCATACGCGGCCTCCTCGCTCCCCCATAGACATGAGAGCTCCTCATACAGGCGGCATCTGGCGTCCCAGCCCAACACCGATCCCGCGTACTCCGCCACGGCCTCAATCGCCCCCGGGCCGCCCAGGATTCTCTCGCCGGCCTCCGACATCCTCCGCATACGGTCGGCGTCGGCCAGCAGGGCCTCGGCTGCCGCGCTGAGGGCCTCCGGCGTCGGTGGCGTCAGGATCTCGGAGTCCTGAAGCAGTTTTTTCTGAGCGAGCTTGCCCTTCTCGAGAATGGATATCACCGGAACTCCAAGGCCGGCCGACACCTGGTTCGCCGTGCCGCCGAGTCCTATCAGGATATCCGCCCCCTTAGCGGCTGAGGCGATGGGACCGGAGTACAGGACCACCCTCGCGTCTCCGGCGATGATGTCCCCTGAGGCGCTGCATCGGAACTCCCGAGGGAGCCCTGAGAGCAACATCCTCACGTCTATAGTCGGAGCCAGCACCATCAGGAATCCGCACCCGACCCTCCGGGCCAGCAGGCTGGCTGCCCGGAGTATCAGGGCCGCATCGTCGTAGGCCCTGGGCCTGCTGCCGGGGAGCAGCATCACCCTGGGGCGGTTCACGCCCTCCCACGGGTCCGCGTCGCCGCCGTCCTCCAGGGCCAAGTCCATTATGGGGTTGCCCCTGAACTCCGCGTCCACCCCGGCTCGCTTGAGCTCGTTCGCCGTCTCCGCATCCCTCGTCCATACGTGCCTCGCGCGCCTTCGGAGCAGCCCGAGCTCGGCGCCGAGATGCCCCCTGAGCTGCACGCTCTTCGCGGTGGCCACGAGAACCGGGGACATCCCCTGTCCCCAGAGGGTGTGCGAGAGAAGGTAGACGTCGCCGACGCATATGGGGGTGCGCAGCCTGCCGCTCTGCTGCCGCCAGACCCCTATCTGCCTCTTTATCTCCTGCCTCAGCCCGTGCTGGAGATCCCTGACGAGCGCCCTGAGCGAGTACTTCACTATTCCCCCGCTCGGCATGTCGGAGGGGGGGGAGAACACCTCTATGCCCCTGTCCCTGTAGGCCTTGCCGCCGCCCACCAGGGCGAACGCAGACACGTCGGCGGAGGGGAAGCGGTCCTTCATCCGGGATGCGAGGAGCGCGCCTATGGCGTCCTCCCCGTACCCGTTGGAGGCGATCACTATGCTGGGCTTCAGCTTGCCGGTCACGGCTCTCCAGAAGCCGTCCCCGTCGTCCACTGCGACCGATATGCGCGGTATGTAGAGCGGCAGCAGCATGTGCGGGTTCTCCGGCATGTTCTGCAGGTCCTTCTCTGTGCAGATGAAGCCCGTGGCCCCGAGCTGCCCCGCCAGGCGCTCCAGATCGTCGAGGTCGCGCCACGAGAACCTGTGATGGTCGCGGTACTCCCTCTTCGCCGCGACGTCCATCCCGAACGACACGAGAGATCTGTAAAAGCTGTCCGGGTTCCCTATCGCGGAGAACGCGACGAACCTGCCGTCCGGCAGGGTCTTGCCCCACTCCGGCTCAAAATCCACGATCGACCCGCGCTCCATCACCAGCCATGAGTCGAGATCGACCCTGGCCGTGAACACGTCCTCCGGCGGCACCCATCGGGAGAGGCAGGATTTTATCCCGTCTATGGCGCCCTTGGGCGCGAGGTCGGCCTTCGTCAGCATGACGATGTCCGCCCTCCTGAGGGCGTCCTCGTGTTCCCGCAAAATTCCGGCGGGGAAGAGCTTTCCGTTTCCAAACGGGCAGGTCGCGTCGACGAGCACTATGTCGAGATCACGCCCCATCCTCCTGTGCTGAAAGGCGTCGTCCGCCACCACGACGTCGACGCCTAAGCCGTGCAGCATCCTAACGCCCTCGTACCTGTCGCGGGAGACGACGACCTTGGCGTCGGGAAGGCGATTTGCCAGCATCAGGGGTTCATCGCCCGTCACCGCCCTGTCCGAACTCGTCGGATCCTGCCCTATCCAGAGCGGGGACTTCGTCCCGCCGCTGTAGCCGCGGCTCACGATCCCCACGGACAGGCCCCGCCCCATCAGGCGGCGCGCTATCATCTCAACGGTCGGGGTCTTGTTCGTCCCGCCGTGACAGAGGTTTCCGACGCTGATGACCGGCGCCGGCGGCTCCATGCTGCAGAACAACCCTCTGTCGTACATCGCGTTCCGAACGCGCACGAGCGGCCGCGCCGCCGCCCCCAGAAAGTCGAGCAGGGCCCAGGGCGACGCCCTTCCGCCCTCGCCCCTGGCGTAACGGAGGTAGCTGTTAAGAATCCGCGGCATCCTCCGCCCCTCCCTGCAGCGAATAGAGGCTGAAGTAGTACCCTCTGGAATTCATGAGCTCGTCGTGACGCCCCTCCTCCATAATTTTGCCGTCCGAGATGACCAGTATCCTGTCCGAGTCCCTGATGGTGGACAGCCTGTGGGCTATGACGATTGACGTCCTGCCCAGCATGGCGTCGTTCATGGCGCTCTGAACCTGCGACTCGACCATGGAGTCGAGGGATGACGTCGCCTCGTCCATCAGCAGTATCGCGGGGTCCCTCACTATCGCCCTCGCAATCGCAACCCTCTGCCGCTGCCCCCCGGACAGAGTGACTCCGCGCTCCCCGACTCCGGACTCATAGCCCTCCGGCAGCGAGGAGATAAAATCGTCTATGCCGGCCGTCTCGGCGGCGCTCCTTACCGAACTCAATGTGGCGGAGCCGAAGCCGTATGAAATATTATATGAGATGGACCCCTTCATGAGGGCTGGGTCCTGCGGCACGACGCCGACCCGGCGCCTGTAGGCCGCGGTGTCGAGACATCGCAGGTCCACCCCGTCGATCAGGATCCTCCCTCTCGTTGGATCGTAAAACCGCAGCAGCAGGTCCCCGATCGTCGACTTGCCGGCCCCGGTCGCCCCGACTATCGCCACCCGCTCCCCCGGCGCCACCCGGAAGCACAGCCCCCGCAGGACCCACCTCTCGTCATCGTAGGCGAACCAGACGTCGTCGAAGGCGATCTCGCCCCTCATGTCTCCAGGCACGATCCCGGACGGCGTCTCCGGCGCGGTCTCCTCCTCGTCCAAGATCTCGAATATCCTGTCGGCGGACGCGACGCCCTGCTGAATGGAGCTCACGACGCGCGATATGACGCGGACGGGCTGCACCATAAGGCCTATGTAGGTCAGAAACGATATCAACTCCCCGGTGGTAAGCCCACCTGACACCACGTCCCTCCCGCCGAGCCAGAGTATGAGGGACATGGCGGAGATCAGAACTATCTCGACGAAGCCCTCCAGGACTCCCTTCGTCTGAGCGCCGCGTATCAGGGCCTTGAAGTGGGACCTGTTCTTCGTCTCGAACCGGTCGAACTCTAGCTTCTCCGTGGCAAAAGCCCTCACTATCCGCACGGATGACAGGGCCTCCTGGGCGATTCCGGAGAGCTGGGCCAACTGCTCCTGTATCGCGCCGCCGACTGCCCTCAGCTTCGACGACGCCCTGTCCAGGGCGTACACCACGATCGGTATGACGACGAACGTCGCGAGCGTCAGCCTCCAGTTGATAAAAAGCAAAAAACCGACTATCCCCGTAAATGTCACGCTCTGAACGACGAGGTCGACGACCGAGGTCGTCAGGATGCCCTGGAGCGTCGCCACATCGTTCGTTATGATCGACATGAACTCCCCCATCCTCCTCCTGTAGAGAACCTTGAACGAGAGCCTCTGAGTCCTGTCGTAAAGCCTCAGCCTTATGTCCATTATCACCTTCTGCGCGACCCACGCCATGAGGTAGGCGTATCCGTAGCCGAAGGAGACCTTGACGACGGAGAGCAGGACCACGGCCACGGCCAGCAGGTTGAGCGCGGCGCTGTCGCCCGCTATCAGCACGTCGTCCACCACCCTCCTGATCAGCCAGGGCGGAGCTATGCCCGCCAGGGCCGACGTCACCATGCAGAGCAGGGCGGCGGCGATCCTGCCGCAGTAGGGGCGGCAGTGCCCGAGCAGCCTCGCGTAAGGCCTGAAATCATCGCGTCCCAGCTTCACCTCGCCTCCTCCAGTATCAGGCCGGACCAGGATCCGTAGACGCCGCCGCCGCCCATGAGCCCGACCAGCTCCTCCATCCTCGACAGGCGGCCTGACCTGACCGATTCATCGGCCTCGAGCCATGCCAGCGCCTCCGCCGCCGCCGCCTCGCCCGTCGCGCGCCGCTGCAGCAGCTCGGGGTAAAATTCGTCCCCGGCCAGGATGTTCGGTATTGCGAACCGGACGCGTGGCAGCAGCAGCTTGCCTATCACCGCTGACATCGGGCTCAGCCGGTACATCACGACCATGTAGCGGCGCAGCAGCAGCGCCTCCGCCGTCGCGGTGCCGCTCGAACCTATGACCATCAGGGAGGCCGCCATCAGATCGCGTCCGGGGCCCTCGAAATGGGCCCGGCACTCGGCATCGATATTTGACATCAGGAGCGAACGCGCGCCGTCCGACAGGCCGGGCGCCAGCGAGAACACCGGCGAATACCCCCTCTCCGTCAGAATATCGTACGCCCTCGAGAGGGCGGCGTAAAGATTTTTTATCTCCATGCGCCTGCTCCCCGGGAGCAGGGCGATCATCCGGTTATCGTCAAACCCCTCTCCCCTGCCCTGTATCCCGAGCCCGGACAGGGGGCGGCAGCCCTGGTCCGCGAGCTCCTCGACGAGGGGGTGCCCCATCCAGACGGACCTGCACCCGTGACGGGACAGGTAATCGTGCTCGAAATGAAACAGCGGCAGGCACAGGTCTACGCACCGGGCCAGAGTCCTCACCCTGTAGCTGCGCCAAGCCCACACCGAAGGAGGGGAGACGTAGACGATCTTGCCACTGTATCCGCCGCGCCGGAGCCTCCTGATGAGGGGCAGGTGAAAGTCCGGGCTGTCCACGACAACGACCGCGGCCGGGCGTGACCTCATGACCTCGGCGTACATCTCGCCGATGAGCTCCAGGACGCCCCTAATCGCTCCTATGACCTCCACTATGCCCATCAGGTGCAGCCTCTCGTTCCTCCAGACCGTCTCCACTCCGGCGCTCACGCTCTCCTCCCCGCACATCCCGTACAGCCTGCCGTCAAACCCCATGTTCCTGAGCGAGGGCACGATGCGGGCCAGGTAGTGATCCCCCGACACCTCCCCCGCGCTCACGAGGATGGATTCGTTCGTCAATAATCCACTCCGACCACGGAGATGTCCTTCTCAGCGGCCGCCTTTGAAAATTCCTCCGGGGAGAGCACCAGGGTCCAGCCCGCATGTATCGCCAGGCAGGTGAGTCCGGCCCGCGACATCAGCGAGAGCGTGGAGGGCCCCACCACCGGGATGTCGTAGCGCGAGTCCTGCCCCTGCTTGATCATCTTGACGAGCACCCCGCCCCTGCAGAGGGAGCCCGCCCGCAGTATTGCGGCATCCGTCCCCTCCATCGCCTCCACCGCCACGACCGACCTTCTGTTCACTATCACGCTCTGACCGAAGGAGAGCGGCACTATCACGCGGGCTATCTCAACCCCATACGCCGCCTCCTCCGCCTCCTCGTCGGACGGGGGCCGGCCGGCGACGACGCCGCTGCAGGCGAGCAGGTCGCCTAGGATGTCCCTGTAGCCCACGACCTCGAACCCCGCCCTCTCGAAGAGGGCGACTATGCCGCTCAGCAGCGAGTGGTCGTCGCGCGATTCGAGCGACGCCACGAAGCTGCGCGCCATGCTGTCCAGCATGGCGCTCCTGTACATGAGCGTCTTGGGCACAAGGCCCGCGAACATCACGCTCTTTATCCCGCGCGACGCCATGTCCTTCAGCGTCGCGGCAAGCTCGGTCCTGAACACCGGGACGACGTCGAGCGCGTAAGGGGCGATCGACTCGTAATTTTCTCTGATTGCGTAGACGACCGGCCTGGAACCGCCGCCAGCCATCCGGCGCACTATCTCCTCCGGCAGAAGCCCCTCTCCGGCCACTAAAGCAACCGTCATAGCACAACCTCCTCAAAATCAGGGATCGGAACGCGCCCCAGGGCGCAGCCCGATGTCAGCCAAGCCTGTTCGCGCGCCTCGTCAGGATCGATCCTATTACGAGGAACGCGGCGTTGGGAATCCAGGCCGCAACGACTCCCGGCAGAAAACCGGCCTCCCCGAGCGATTTGCAGAACGACATTATGACATAATAGGTGAACACGATGACGACCGAGAGCCCCAGCCCCATCCCGGACGACGACCGCTGCGGCCTGCTCCCCACCGCGGCGCCCACCAGCACGAGGACGACGCTCGCCCACGGGACGGCTATCCTCAGGTTGAGGAGCATCCAGAGCTTTCCTGTCTCGTTGCCCTGCATCTCCGCTAGCTTTATCGTCCTGCCGAGCTCGCCCAAGCTCATGGCGGAGGGGTCGCTGGAGCTGCTGTCGATGTCGGACGGAGCCGAGGCCAGGTTCAGCTTCTGCCTGTCGAAGGCAAAGAGCGCCCGGACGGATCCGTCAGGCGCCACCTCGAAGACCTGTCCCTCCTCTATCCACCATACCCCGTCGATCCAGTTGCCCCTGGGCGCGGAGACGAGACGCTTTATCCTTCCGTCCTCGAACTCCTGGACGAGTATGTCGCTCATCTCGCCGGACCTCGGCCTGACGGCGCCGATGTAAAACACCCTCCGCAGGATGCCCTCGGACTCCTCCCTGATAAAAACATTTTCCTTGAACACCGGCGGAACCGAGCGGAACACCTCGTAGCGCATCACGTTGGCCGCCGCCCGGCCGCAGAGGGGAACCAGCGTCTCGTTCATCAGGAACGCCGACAGCGAGACCGCCACCCCAGAGATGACGAGCGGCCTCACTATGCGTCCGAACGAAACCCCAGCCGACTTCAGCGCGACGAGCTCCGAGTTTGCGGACATGCTTCCGAAGCCCAGGAGGGCCGCTAAGAGGCAGCTCATGGGCATACTGAGCGCGATCACGCCAGGGAGGGAGTAGAGAAACAGCCGCACCACCACGCCAAACGACACTCCCCGCTGGATCATGAGATCGGCCAATTTGAAGAGCAGGTTGCCAGCTACGAGGATGACGGAAAATGACATAATGCCAAACATAAATGGGGCCAGGACCTGACCCATTACGAAGCGATCGAGAATGAGCCCGTCGGCTGCTCTCCTGCCTATCGGCATGCCGCGCGTCAAGCCGTTGGGCGGCAGGCCTCGAGGGACGGACAGGTCACTGCGACGCCTCCGAGTCCTGTCCCCTGCGGCGGCTTGTTCCGTCGGCCCACGGCGTAAGCCCCCTCTTGAGAGATCCGGCAAACGCGGCTATGACCTCTGCAAACTCGTCGCCGGGATAGAGGCGCTTTACCTCGGCGATGGCGTCGCTCCGCCTCATGCCCCTGTCATACAGCACCTTGTAGATGTTCTTTATGCGAGTCCTCTGCTCCTGGGTGAAACCCCTCCTGCGGAGCCCGACGACGTTGAGCCCGTGGACCCTCGCCGGGTGCCCGTCGACCAGGGAGTAGGGGGGCACGTCCTTAGTGACCTTCGCCAGCCCGCCAACCATGGCATGGACTCCCACCATCACGAACTGATGAAATCCAGCCATCCCCCCGACCACGACGTAGTCCCCGACCGAGACGTGTCCGGAAAATCCAGCCTTGTTGGACACGGTGCAGTGCCTGCCGATCTTTACGTTGTGGCCGAGGTGACAGCCCTCCATTATCATCGAGCCGTCCCCCACGGAGGTCTCGTTTCCCTCCCCGGTGGCCCTGTTTATCGTCACGTTCTCGCGGAGCGTCACGTCATTGCCTATGCGCACGTACGACGCCTCTCCGCCGAAATCGTGATCCTGCGGCTCGCACCCCAGGACGGTGTTCTGAAAAATATGGCAGTTCCTTCCCACCTCTACATATCCGGTGATATGCACGAAGGCCTCTATCGTCGTGCCGTCGCCTATCCTGGCGCCGGGATCGACGATGGAACACGGACCGACGCTTACCCCGCTGCCCAGCTCCGCCATTGGGGAAACCATCGCGGCAGGATGAATGACGCAGTCGCCCATAGCGTCATTCATCCCCTTCCCGAGCGGTCAGATTCGAGGCCCTCACGAAGCCCATGACCGCCTCGGCCACCACCTCGCCGTCGACGGTTCCAACGAACTTCATCTTTCCCATCTTACCCCTGAAACGAATCAGCGTGGCCTCCGTCCGCAGTTGGTCGCCGGGTATCACTGGCTTCCTGAACTTCGCCTCGTATATCGTGGTCAGGAAGACTTTGCTCTGTTCCTCCTCCGGCGCGCCGTCCATCTGGACGGCAGCCATCATGACGCAGCCGACCTGCCCCATCGACTCCAGTATGAGCACGCCCGGCATTATCGGCTCCTCGGGGAAGTGCCCCTGGAAGAACGGCTCGTTCACCGTGACGTTCTTGTAGCCCACTATCCTCTTCTCGGGGGAGTCCATGTCGACCTCCTCTATGCGATCCACCAGCAGAAACGGGTATCTGTGAGGAAGACACTTCCTCACCATATTTATGTCGTAAACTCCCTTTTCCCTCGTTCCCTTACCGGCCACCGCCCTACCTCCCTCCGTCCGCCCACTGGCGGACCATGCGCTCGAGCCTGTGCGTGAGTTTTGAATGAAGCCTGTGACCGCCTCGCACGCAGGTGAAGTGCGCCCGCGGGATGACGCCCAGCAGGGCCAGGTCCCCAAGCATGTCCAATGCCTTGTGCGACGCGCACTCCCTCTCGACCCTGTAGCCGACGCAGTTCAGCGGGCCGTCGTCCCCTATTATCATCACGTTGCCGAAGTCGCCTCCGAGCCCGAGGCCGGACGTCCTCAGCGAATCCACCTCCGACTGGAGCCCGAAGGTCCTGGCCGGCGCTATCTCCTCTATATACGCCACCTGAGTCAGGACTACATCCTTCATCTCGGTTCCTATGCCGGTCCCGGGATAGTCGATGACGTAGGTCAGCCTCGTGCAGTCCGACGGGACTGCCGTTATCATCGAGTCGCCGAGATCGACGCAGACGGGCGCGGCGAGGGCAAACTGAGTTTTGATCTCGTCCTTTTGGACAAGCCCGACCTCCAGGATGCGCCTCACAAACGGCATGGCGCTCCCGTCCATCACTGGTATCTCAGTCCCAAAGGGCTCTATCAGCACGTCGTCGAGCCCCGTCCCCGCCACCGCAGAGAGCAGGTGCTCGACGGTCTGCACCGTCTGCCCCCCGGGAAATGTTATCGTCGTGTTCCTCCGCGCCTCCTGCGCCCTAGCCTCCGTGATCCGATAGCGTTCCTCTCCGAATCCAAAATAAATTCCTCTGCCGTCTGTGAGCGGCGAAATTCGGACCGAGGACGCCTTCCCCG
>JAISRP010000295.1 GCA_031273585.1 Synergistaceae bacterium | reverse complement strand
ATTGGAGATTCAGGATGATACGAACGGACGAGAAAAATTGTCGCGCGGATGTCAGGAGATTTTTACGAAATTGTAAAAACCCGCGCGACCTGTACTCGCATTTGAGTCCTGGCGCGTTGCCCTCAGAGGTCCTCGAATGCCAGCTTCACGCACCACGCTATGAAAAGCAGCATCGCTACAATGAAGACTGCTTCCGCGACGCTTGACGCCATTCCCTGCTCGATGATGGAGGTGTCGTATTCTATCATTTCATCAATCCCTTTCTGTAATCGCTGCGCATCGCCCTCATTACGCCGGAAACCTGCAGCAGCAGGAAGAATATGTAAGGAATGGCGAGAGAGACGGCAACGGCCCGAACACCGGACAGAGTACCGGTGGCGACGTTCGCAAAAGCCACAGTGGCCATGATGACGGACCAGGTCAACGTCTTCAGGGGAGGGGCGTTTTCCGCTCCGTTGCTGGTGATCATGCTGAGCGATATCGCGGCGCTGGTGGCGGTTGTGGACAGGAATACCACTATCAGGAGGATAAAGATAACTCCTGTAATTTTAAAAAACGGCAGCGCCTGAAGCACCATTATGAATGACAGGTACACGTCGTCCGGGTTGTTGATTATGTAATCCGCTATTTTGCCCGAACCGAGTATCGTGTCCATCAGACCGTAACCCCCGAACACGCTGAACCACGCCACCAGAAAGAGCGTTGGGGTGAGGATGGATGCCAGCATGAACTGGCGAAGGCTTCTGCCCTTCGAGATGCGGGCGATGAAGACGCCCATGAATGGAGTCCACGATATCCACCAGATCATCGTCGTAAGCGGCCAGTCGTTGAACCATTTCTTCTCGATAAAAGGGAATGTCCTCATGCTTATTGGTATCATATCGAGGACAGTTCCGCTCAGAGTCTGGACGATCAGGCTCATGAAGTATCGCGTCGGGCCGATGGCGAAGACGAACAGCAGGAGCCCTATGGCGATGCACACGTTTGCGTCGCCGAGCTTTTTCATGCCCTTCCCGACCGGCAGGATGGCGAACGCTGTATAAATCAGAAACAGCGCGACGAGGATGACCACGGAGAAAGTCATTCCCGAAAATTTCAGGCCAGTGACGGCCTCGATTCCGTTTCTGACCTGAAAAACGCCCATGCCTATTGACGCCGAAATCGTCAACGCCGCGGCGCCGGCCGCAGATATGTTAGCGACCTTTGAGAGTGGCTTGCTCCATGGTTTGTCCGCGAATCCGTCCGCGATGGGAGAGCCCGGAAGAAATTTGGAGCCCCTGGAGTACGTAAAATAGCCCACAACCAGGCCGGAAATCGTGTATATCGACCATGCCGTCAATCCCCAGATGAACATGCTCATGTTGAGCGCGTTTTGCGCCGCCTGCGGAGGGTCGAAACCGCCCTTTATCCCGAGGGGCGACGTAAGATAGTGCGACATGGGCTCGGCTACCCCGAAATTCACGAGCCCGACGCCGATTCCGGCGGTGAACAACATCCCGAGCCAGGAAAATGTGGAAAATTCCGGTCTGGCGTCGCATCCCCCGAATTTGTAATTGCCGTACTTGCCCAGCCCCACGTAAAGGCAGATGCACAGAAAGGCGAACGGCAGGATTATTGTGAACCAGCTGAAGGCCCCGTGAAATTTGTACACCCAGCGCCAGAGCGTCGTGGTGAGACTGGTGGGGTTGACCAGGGACCAGACTGAAAATATGGCTGTTAAACCGGCCGCCGCCCAAAACGTTCTGTCGCCGAAACCGCGAGAGGAACTGTCCCCTATGCCTGATTTGGTCGTCATGTCGCATTCTCCTCCAATATCGATCTCAGCTCGATAAACGCACCCTTCAGTTTTTCGAGCAGGAGCGGCATATCCTGCTTTCGTCCCTTCCAGCAGGACATGCACAGTCTGATTTTATCCCGTGTCACGCCGTAACCGACGCCAAAACCGTCGTCCACGACCGGGCCGAATCCGAAAGCCTTGACGCAGTCCGACGAAAGGTTGCTCGTGGAGAGCGTGTCGTGGGTCAGGATTTTGTACGATTCATCGATGAAAATATCCTCGTCCTCGTCTAGGGCTATTTCCTCTCCATGACAGTTCAGCATGAGCCGCAGCCCGAGCAGATGACGCTCGGGGCCGAGTCCCTTCTTGCAGAGGGAGAGCATTTTGCCGTGAGCCGAAGCGGCCTCGAGCGCCAGAGTTCTGAGTTCACTCCTGCCGCGTCCCTCCGCTGCGGCCCGGGATAGCGCCAGAGCCTCAACGGTCGAGGGGCGGGCGCACTCAGTCCTTCCCTGGTAGAAATTGCGGACGGACACGGCCTCGTAGGTGCTGCATAAATGGCCGAACGCCCTATAATACGCCATTTGAAGCGAGAGATGGAAAAAAGCGTCCGGGCTCATCCCGAGTTTTTTTATTTTGTCCCCGCCGAAATCGCGCAATTCGAAGATCTCGACGCGCAGGGACTCCGCCCGCTTTCTGTCGCCCCGTTCCATCTCGCCCACGATCTCTCTGGCGGCGTCGTCGATGTTCCAGGTAAGCATGCGCGGTTCGTCCTGATGGCAGATATCCGCGTCTTTTTCCTCTCTTGCCTCGTCTTGCGTCAAACTCCTGTGCATGGCGGCCATGACGGAGAGCCATATCGCTCCGTCGAACCCCGAATGTTCGTTGTTGAACCCGATATAGCCGTCGGTTCCCGCTATGAGCTGGACGCTTTTGTCGAAATATCTGTCCCGTCCATGTCCGAAGAGTATGTCCTTGAACGCTTCGTTCTCGTTCCTGCGCTCCTTCGGCTCGTCGATACAAATAGCGAAGAGTGAACTTTTGATGGTTTCCAGGTTGTTCTTATTTTGAGGGTCGATTGAGATTATCCGATCGAATGCGTCGGAAGCGCGGTCTCGCTGGCAGGCGGTGATCGCTCCGATGTTTGGGCCGGGAGCGTCGCGTCTTGAAAGGATGTCCGCAATGAGCCCTTCGAGGCGGATCGCCGGGATGATTTTTCCGCCTCTTTTGACCGGCAGCTCGTAGATGTTTCCTCCGCTGAGCGCTATTATACGCTCATCCGCAGGGTACGCGGGGGAGACGAAAAATTCGTCACTTCCCCTGTGTGGCAGACGGCAGGATTTGAAGACGGAGTTGTACGCGTCCATCCACAGGGGATTGTCTCTGGAATACTCCTGCTCCAGCTGACCGGAGGAGAATCGTTCGTAAAACGACGCCAGAAAATGGATGATTCTTGCGCACAGAC
>JAISRP010000246.1 GCA_031273585.1 Synergistaceae bacterium | reverse complement strand
GTGTGAACAGTCTCTAGTATTAGGAGTAAGGGCTAAATATTTACACGCTATAATTATAGCGTGCATGATTTCCGTAGAGCCTGTTAAAATCTATGTTTCTTGTAACACGCTATAAAAATCCGGGAGCTTAGGGCCTTAACGTCCCCTCATCCAACCGTCCCGCAACCGCCTCAAGCTCCCTTGATTGGTCGTTGCTCATCGGGGATATGGTAAATTACTCTGCGAATGGATTTTTTTCATTTCAATTGTTCGTCGTAATCTCCGATCACGGCCAGTTTTTCAGTGTTGGGACGAAACGGTTCTGGCAAAGGGTTGGGTTATGTGGTATGCTGTAACTAAGGAAACGGAATAAAGACTTGGGGGGTGATGTTGTGGTTTTCTCCGCGGGGTTGAGGCTCCGGGCTTCGGCCGCATTTGTCCTGACGTCGCTCGTCATGTTGCTCGCGTTCGTGACTCTGTCCACGCCCAAGAGGGTGTTTCCCGACATCTCGCCGTCCTCCGCAAGTTCATTCCTCCTTGTAATGGAAGCCACGGGCGACGCGGTCCTGTCCCCTATGGGGAGCAATCGCGCGCGCGCTGGATTTTTCCCGTCACTCATACAGATCGTGAGGACTGCCGCGGCACGGTTTGGCTCCGGCTCGCCCGAGCTCGGAGCGGCGTATCCGTTCCGCGTCCGGGGCGGCCAGGCTAGCTGTGAGCCGTCCGTTGTCCCCTGTTCGGATATGGTCTCCAGGAAATAGAGAAAACTCCTCCCGTTTAAATTTTTTCCAAAACCTGGTTCGATTTCTGAAAAACGTGTCGGCGCTCCGAGGGCACGTTTAGATATAGGGCAGCATTGAATGGTCAGGAGGGGTGGCATGACCTTACTTCACGTGGGGCTCGATATAGGCTCTACAACAGCGAAGGCCGTCGTCCTCGACAAGGACGACAGGGTGATATTCAGTCGCTACTGCAGGCACTTTGCCGACATCCGCACCACCGTCGGCGGGATGGTGAGCGAGATCAGGGAGAACTTCAGCGACTCCATGAAGACCCTGGCAGTGGCCGGCTCCGGCGCGCTCGCGCTCGCCGAGGGGGTTCACGTGCAGTTCGCGCAGGAGCTCATAGCCTGCTCCGCGAGCGTCGAGAGGTACCTGAGGGGCATCGACGTTTCGATCGAGCTGGGCGGGGAGGATGCGAAGCTGACATTTTTCGACCCGTCGGGGGTCGATCAGAGGATGAACGAGACGTGCGCCGGGGGCACCGGCGCGTTTATAGATCAGATGGCGTCGCTGCTGGGCACTGACGCCGCAGGTTTGAACGAGCTCGCGAAGGGGTACGCCACCATCTATCCGATAGCCTCGCGGTGCGGCGTGTTCGCGAAGACGGACGTTCAGCCGCTCCTGAACGACGGGGCGTCCCGGCAGGACATTGCGGCCTCAATATTTCAGGCGATAGTGAACCAGACCATCAGCGGACTCGCCTGCGGGAGGAGGATAGCCGGAAACGTAGCCTTCCTCGGAGGCCCGCTTTACTTCCTCTCCGAGCTGAGGGTCCGCTTCGTCGAGACCCTCGGACTGGGGGAAGGTCAGTGCATATTTCCCGAAAACCCCCACCTCTTCGTGGCCATAGGGGCCGCGATCCTGGGCAAGAAGAAGGGGGACGTGGTCGACCTGGGCGAGCTCCACAGGAAGTCGGTGGCGTTTTTCTCAAGCCGCCGGACCGAATCGGTCAACATACTGCCTGCGCTCTTCATCGACTCGGGCGCCAGGGAGGATTTCAGGAGGCGTCACTCCGAACAGGGCATCAGGCGGGTCCCCCTCGCCGAATACAGGGGGGACTCGTACCTTGGAATCGACGTGGGATCCACCACGACCAAGGCCGTGCTCATCGGAGCGGACGGCGAGCTGCTCTTCTCTCGCTACTGCCCCAACGGCGGCGGCGAGCCCATAAAAACGGTCAGGGACGTCTTAATCGAGCTGTACGGGGAGCTCCCGCCCGATGTGCGGATAGCGAGCAGCGGGGTTACGGGCTACGGCGAAAAGCTCGTCCAGGCCGCGTTTGGCATGGACGTCGGGGAGGTCGAGACAGTCGCTCACGCGAGGGCCGCCGAATTTGTCCTGCCCGGGGTCGAGTTCGTGATCGACATAGGCGGTCAGGACATGAAGTGCCTCGGCGTTCGCGACGGGGTGATCACGCGGGTTTTTTTGAACGAGGCATGTTCCTCGGGCTGCGGGTCGTTCCTTCAGAGCTTCGCCGAGTCGCTGGGGATGACGGTGCAGGAGTTCGCGGCGGAGGCGGAGAGGTCCGTCATGCCGGTCGACCTCGGCTCGCGCTGCACGGTCTTCATGAACTCCAGGGTCAGGCAGGCTCAGAAGGAGGGCGCGCGGATAAGCGACATATCCGCCGGCCTCGTCTACTCCGTCGTCCGAAACGCCCTCTACAAGGTGCTCAAGATAAGGTCGCCGGAGGAGCTGGGCAGCCGGATCGTCGTTCAGGGGGGCGCATTCAGAAATGACGCCCTTCTGAGGGCGTTCGAGCTCGTGACCGGCAGGCAGGTCGTGAGGCCCTGCATATCCGAGCTGATGGGGGCCTTCGGAGCCGCTCTTGTAGCAAGGGACTCCGGCCGCGCCGGGGGGACGTCCCTGATCGGCGCCGAATCCGTGAGGTCCCTCGGGGCGAGCAGCGGCACATCCAGGTGCAAGGGATGCGGCAACAGGTGCATACTGACGCGCACGAAGTTCGACGACGGAAGGAGCTACGTCTCCGGAAACCGCTGCGAGCGCGGCGGAGACTCCCGGGACAGGGGCGTGGAATCCCCGCCGAACCTGTACGCCCGCAAGTACGAGCGGCTGTTCGGCTTCTACAGACCCCTGCCGGAGTCCGCCGCGCCCCGCGGGACGATTGGGATTCCAAGGGTCCTCGGCATGTACGAGGACTACCCATTCTGGTTCACGCTCTTCACTGAGCTGGGTTGGAGGGTCGAGCTCTCCGGCGCGCGCCCCGACGAGAACCTCGGGATAGACACCATACCGTCCCAGACCCTCTGCTACCCCGCGAAACTGGTCCACAGGCACATCATGGACCTGCTGAAGCGCGGAGTGCGGAGGATATTCTTTCCGATACTTCAGAGGGAGTCGGAGGAGTTCCGCGACGCCCACCAGAGCTTCAACTGTCCGGTGGTCGCGGGATATCCGGACGTTGCCCTGCTCAATATAGACGACCTCCGCAGCGAGGGCGTAGAATTTCTGCGCCCGTCGCTGCCGTTTGACATCAATATTCCGGGAAGCAGGCTCAAGAGGCGCCTTGCCGAGGAGCTCGCCCGGTTCGGAATAACTAAGCGTCTCGTGAACTCCGCCTTCGACAGGGCTAAGGAGGCCCAGGGGGATTTCAAGCGGGACGTAAGGCGCTTCGGAGACGAGGCCGCGGCGTATCTGAGGGAGACTGGCGGCGTCGGGGTCGTCCTCGCCGGACACCCCTATCACCTCGATCCAGAGGTTCATCACGGCATACCGGAGCTGATTGCGGGCTACGGCGTGACGGTGCTGACGGAGGACTCGATCTGTCACAGGGCGGAGGAGATGGGAGGGGTCGACCCGCTCTACGTCGTCGACCAGTGGGTCTACCACTCCCGCCTCTACAGGGCCGCCACGGTGGTATCCCGCCACCCCGATTTCAGGAACGTCCAGATGGTTCAGCTCAACTCGTTCGGCTGCGGGCTGGACGCGATAAGTTCCGATCAGGCCTCGGCGATACTGGAGCGCCACGGAAAGCTGCACACCCTCATAAAAATAGACGAGGGGAAGAATAACGGGGCGGTTCGGATAAGGATAAGGTCCCTCTTGGCGTCTATAAAGGCGAAGGGCGATTCCAGAGTGAGCCGGGATCGCCGCGGCGATGCCCCTCCCGCGCCCCGCAGAGCTTCAGCGTCCGTCCGGAGCGGCGAGGCATCGCCCGTCCGCACGATACTCTGCCCCCCGCTCTCCCCGCACCACTTCCAGTTTCTGGAGACTGCCATGCGTCACGCCGGAATGGACTTCAGGGTGCTCCCCGAGGGGGACAGGAGCGCGGTGGAGCTCGGCCTGAAGTACGTCAACAACGACGCCTGCTATCCCGCGATGGTCGTGGTGGGACAGTTCATACAGGCGCTCGAGAGCGGCGAGTACGACCCGGACACGACCGACTGCCTGTACGCCCAGACCGGCGGGGCGTGCAGGGCCAGCAACTACGTCCCACTACTGCGCAGGGCGCTCGACGCGGCCGGGTTCGCGAACGTCAGGGTTCTGGCTGCCAACGCCCAGGGCAACAGCGGGGCGGAGAGTTTTTCAGTATCCGCTCAGGCCTTCTGGAGGAGCATGGTCGGCATGTTGTACGGCGACATGCTGATGAGGCTGCTGCACTGCACGAGGCCCTACGAGAGGGAGCCGGGCAGCTCTGCCGCCCTGTACGACAGGTGGGTTGCCAGGTGCGGCGAGAACGTCGTCCGCGGAAGCTGGAGGACGTATAAACGCGACGTCGCCATGATGGCGGGGGAGTTCTCGGACCTGCCGGTCAAATCCGTGCAGAAGCCGCGCGTCGGCATCGTGGGCGAGATACTGGTGAAGTATCACGCGAACGCCAACGAGCGGCTGGTGGAGATAATAGAGGCCGAGGGCGGCGAGGCCGTCGTCCCCGACCTCGCAAATTTCATGCTATACTGCCTTCACGACCCCGTGTACTGCCACAAGCGCCTGTCCGGCGGGCTGCTGCCGAGCCTCCTGGGGAGGGCCGGCATCGCGGTCCTGGAGCGCATGAGGCGTCCGATGATCGGTGCCCTGCGAGGGACCCGATTCGGAGAGCCCCACGCGATTATGGACATGGAGGCGCGCGCCGGCACGATGGTGTCCGCCGCCAATCAGGCGGGTGAGGGCTGGCTGCTGGCGGGCGAGATGATGACCCTGATCGAGAGCGGCGTGAGGAACGTGATCTGCGTACAGCCGTTCGCCTGTCTGCCGAACCACATCACCGGCAAGGGGGTCATGAAGGAGCTGAAACGCCGCTATCCGGGGGCGAACATACTGGCCCTCGATTACGACTCCAGCGTGAGCAACGTAAATCAGCTCAACAGGATAAAACTGTTGATGGCCACCGCAAAGGTGTGATGGAGGCAGGGAAGTTGAACATTTGCAGGCTCTTTACAGGTAGGCGCAAATCACACGGAGACGGGGGAGGCAGAGACGACGAACCCTCCCAACCCCCGGACTCGCCGCGATTGCGCCGCCCGCGCAGAAGCACGGGCTCCGATATCGACACGGAGGATATCTCCATCGCCACCGGCCTCACCGAGGACGAGATAAGGGACCTGTTCGACTAGGGGAGAGAATATATAGCTATTTAACATTAGAAGCCTAAAGGGTAAAGATTGAAAACCTTTGCTGTCACCGCAACCGCCATCGGCAAAATTCCACGCGGTTTATTCAATCGGCTATACGAGCTAAAACCGTGGACTCCGCCCGCGTCCGCCGGGGGACCAGTCCCCCGGACCCCCGTTTTTTTGATTTTCGCCCCGCGGGCGAAAATCAAAAAAAGTGAAAAGGGTCCAGGGAGCACTGCTCCCTGGCGGGGTTTGGGGCGGCGCCCCAAGGTCCTGCCCCTGACCCGCGAGTCGCCGAAACATCGGCTCGCAGTCTGATAGTCATGTAATATTTTAAAATCGGCTGAAATGCCTTAAAATAGCTGGGTATTATTTATGAAAGGCCATGTCGGGGGCGGAGGTTGCGGATATGAGAAAAGTTTTGAGCATCGCTGGATCGGACTGCAGCGGCGGGGCTGGCATACAGGCTGACCTGAAGACATTTTCGGCTCACGGGGTGTTCGGCATGAGCGTCATCGTCTCTGTTGTGGCTGAGAATACGGCGCGCGTCATCGGCATTCAGGACGTGACGCCGGACATGATAGAAAAACAGATCGACGCGGTCTTCGAGGACATCAGGCCGGACGCCGTCAAGATAGGTATGCTCTCGGGGCCCGAGTGCATGAGGGCTGTGGCGGGAAAGCTCCGGGAGTACCGCCCGGCAAACGTCGTGATCGACCCTGTGATGTACGCCAAGAACGGCTCGCCGCTCATGGCCCCTGGCGCGATTTCCGCTCTGATAGCGGAGGTCATACCCCTGGCGGACGTGCTGACCCCGAATATTCCAGAGGCCGCTGAGATCTCGGGGCTCAAGATTGCCTGCCCGGACGACATGCGGAGGTCGGCGGAGGCCATTTACAGGATGGGGTGCCGCAGCGTCCTCGTTAAGGGGGGACACTCCGGCGGCAGCGCCCTTGACATACTGTTCGACGGCGCCGATTTCTTTGAATACGACGCGGAGCGGATCGACACGAAGAACACGCACGGCACTGGGTGCACGTATTCATCGGCGATCGCCTCGAACCTGGCGCTCGGGCGCTCCATGAACGACGCCGTCATGCGAGCCAAGGACTACGTTACGACCGCCATCCGGCACGCCCTCCCCATAGGCGGGGGGAACGGCCCGACGCATCACTTCTACGACCTGTACAGAAACGGACTGGGGAGGGACGAGTTATCAGGATGAATCGGTCCGAACTCGGGGCATATCTCGATAAGGTCCGCTCCGCCAGGCCGATCGTCCACCACAACACGAACTACGTGACGGCCAACGACTGCGCCAACGTCACCCTGGCTGTAGGGGCGTCGCCCATAATGGCGGACGACCCGTCGGAGGCGGCGGAGGTCACGTCCAGAGCCGGGGCCCTCGTGCTCAACATGGGGACCCCGTCCGCGTCCAGGATCAGGGCGATGATCCTGTCCGGCAGGAGGGCGAACGAGCTGGACATCCCCGTGGTGTTCGACCCGGTCGGGGTAGGTGCGTCACGGTTCAGGTCCGACTCAGCTCGCGAAATACTGAGATGCGTCAGGTGCACGGTGATAAGGTGCAACGCGTCTGAAATGTCATCCCTCGCCGGAGGGCGCGAGGGAGCCGCCGGCGTGGACGCGCGTCGCGGCGGAACCGACCTTGAGGGGACGATAGAGGCCGCAAAAAAAATTTCCGGCATCTACGGATGCGTCACGGCGTCGACGGGCCCCACCGACGTCGTGACGGATGGCTCGCGCACTGTTCTGATCAGAAACGGACATCAGTCAATGGGCATGATAACCGGGACCGGCTGCATGTGCGACTCGCTCGTCGCATCGTTCTGCGCCGCCGGCGCCCCTGGGATGGAGGCTGCAATCTGCGGCGTCGCCTGTATGGGAATAGCCGGAGAATTGGCGTTCAAACTGGCGGGAAGCGGGGGAACAGGCCGCCTCAGGACGGCCATGATCGACTCGATAAGCAACATGACGCCGGAAGTTCTGGCGGAATTGATGGATTGCGCCGCAACATAAAATTGCCCTCCGCGCGACGCATGTACAGCCGATTGAATAAACCGCGTGGAATTTTGCCGATGGCGGTTGCGGCGACAGCAAAGGTTTTCAATCTTTACCCTTTAGGCTTCTAATGTTAAATTGCCATAACAGCGAGTAAGCGGCCTGCGCGGCGGCAGGTCAGTAATTACTCCGCGCCTGGTTCCTCTCCATGATCATCCTGATCAGGATGTTGTCCCTCCATGTCGAATCAGAGGGCAGCAGAGTGTGGTTGATGACCACGATCGAGACGAAGATGAAGCTGATAATCAGAACGGCCAGCAACATCTGATATGCCTTGTTCTGCTTTACGTAGAGCGAATGACGCCGTCGCTGATACCTGTTCTCACGCCCTGGCATATCTCCACCCCCCTTTAAATATATGCGGCCAATGGCATTATAACACAGAAACAAACCTGTGGTAAGGAAACTCTAGCCGCCGCTGCGAGACGCGAATATGAATCCACTTGTTACTTTAATTATAGCGTCCGTTGTATCCGCGATGCACCGGTATTTTTACTACTTATCGAAATTTCTTAGCCAACATTCCACAAAATGGTCGTTCACCATGCCGACCGCCTGCATGAAGGCGTAACAGATCGTGGGGCCCACGAACGAGAATCCGCGTTTTTTCAGATCCTTGCTCATCGAACGCGAGAGGTCCGTCTCGGCCGGGAGGTGTTGGCCCGCGCTGAAGTGGTTCATTATCGGCGCTCCGTCGGTAAAACCCCATATATAACTGTCGAACGAGCCGAACTCCGACCGAACCTCCAGAAACCGCCGCGCGTTATTCACGGCGGACGCTATCTTAGCCCTGTTTCGGATTATTCCCGAGTCCCCCATGAGGGCGTTCATGACGTCCTCGCCAAAGCCGGCGACCGCCTCCGGATCGAAGCCGCGGAAGGCCCGTCTGTAGGCGTCGCGCCTCTTCAGGACCGTTAGCCACGACAGCCC
>JAISRP010000202.1 GCA_031273585.1 Synergistaceae bacterium | reverse complement strand
GGCGTGCTCGCCAGATTCAACAGGTGTTTGACCATGCCCTGAACCTGGGATTTTTCCGCCGCCCCGTTTCCGCACACCGCCAGCTTCACCTCGGAGGGCTTGGGCTCGTACGGCGCGAGACCCGCGTCGGCTGAGGCCAGGAGTATCACTCCTCTGGCCTGGAAGACCATCTCGGCCGTCGTCGTGTTGCGCCCGAAGTAGAGGCGCTCGACTGCGACGACGTCGGGGGAGTGAAGCGCAATCTTCTCCGAGAGCGCCCTGTAGAGGTCGCGCAGCCTCATCGAGATCGGGATGCCCGGCTCGGTCGATATCGCGCCGAAGTCGAGCGCCTCCATGACGTCCCCGGCGGCCCTCACCACTCCATATCCCATCAGCCCTATGCCCGGGTCTATGCCGAAGCAGATCAAACCCCCCGGACCCCCGCGTCCGTCACTGGTCCAACTGGGACAGGATCTCGTCGGGGATCTCGAAGTTGGCGTAGACGTTCTGAACGTCGTCGTGCTCCTCGAACCTGTCTATCATGGCGAGCAGCTTCGAGGCCTCCTCCTTCGTCCTGACCGCGACCGTCGTCTTAGGCTCCAGGGACACCTCGGCGTTGCTGACGACGTAGCCTGCGTCCCTTATGGCGGACGCCACGGACGAGATGTCGGCGGGCCCCGTTACTATCTCGAACCCGTCCTCCTCGCGGCTCACGTCGTCGGCCCCGGCCTCTATCGCGACTCCCATCAGCTCGTCCTCGTCTATGTCCCGGCCGGTAACAGTGACGACGCCGCGGCGTTCAAAGTTCCACGCGACGCACCCCACCTCGCCGATTGCGCCGCCCACCTTGCCGAAGAGGGAGCGCATTTCGGGGGCGGTCCTGTTGCGGTTGTCCGTCATGGTCTCAACCATCACCGCGACCCCGCCGGGCCCGTAACCCTCGTAGGTGACGTCCTCGTAGGTCACCCCCTCCAGATTGCCGGCGCCGCGCTTTATCGCGCGGTCGATGTTGTCCATCGGCACGTTCCCCTCCTTGGCCCGGTCTATTGCGACCTTCAGGGCGAAGTTGGCGTTCGGGTCCCCCCCGCCGGCCTTGGCGGCGGATATTATATTCTTGGTGAGCCTCTGGTAAGCGGCCCCTTTCTTGGCATCCTGCGCGGCCTTGCGGTGCTTGATGTTTGCCCATTTCGAGTGTCCTGACATAAAACATCCCCCTTATTGAGAAATCACGCCGACACGAGCCCTCAAACGATAACAATATCGCAAAAATTTCTTTAGCATGACTGCCGCAGATTATTCTACCACACAATGGGAACCTGTTATTATAGTTCACGGTTGTTCGAGACGGCGCCATTATTTTTTTTTTAGGAGGCAGTGACGATGGAGCACAGGATTGGGATCTTCGGCTGCGGGACGATAGGGGGCGGCTTGGTCTCGCTGCTCGATGACAAGAGGGGATACCTTGCGGAGAAGTACGGATTTGAGTTCAGGGTCTGCTTCATATCGAGCCTGTCCCGCGGCGTCCTGGTGAACCCGGGCGGCGTAGATCTCGCGGACGTGAGGGAGAACCTCCGCAGGAACGGCAGCATACTCGGGATGAGCGGGGCGCGAAGGGGGCCGGTACCGGCGGATGAGCTGCTGCGCGAGATGCCTGTCGACATAGCGTGCGACACGACGCCCACGAATTACGAGACAGGACAGCCCAGCAGGGGGGTGCTGGAGGCATCTCTTTCCAGCGGGGCTAACGCGGTCACGTGCAGCAAGGGCGGGGTGGGCACGGATCTAGCCGGGCTCAAGGCCATAGCCGCAAAAAAAGGCGTCAAGATACGATTCGAGAGCAGCGTCATGAGCGGGACCCCTCTCGTCAGCCTCGTCCGGGGACCGCTCGCCGGATGCGAGATAACGAGGGCCGAGGGAATCGTGAACGGGACCACGAATTACATCCTGACTAAGATGGAGGAGGGGGCCGACTACGCCTCCGCGCTCTCCGAGGCTCAGAGGCTCGGATATGCCGAGACCGACCCGACCGGGGACGTCGAGGGGTTCGACGCGGCCGTCAAGGTCTGCATAATGGCCTCGGAGTTCTTCGGCTCGCACGTCAGGGTCCCCGACGTCGAGAGGGTCGGCATAACCGGCGTCACCTCGGGCGATGTCTCGAAGGCCCTGTCGGAGGGGCGCAGGATAAAGCTCATAGCGGGAGTGGAGAGGGACTCCGGCCGGGTTCGCTGCTATGTCCAGCCCCGCGCGATCGAGGAGTCGCACCCGCTCGCCTCAGTCAGGGGGGCCGCTAACGCCATAAGCATAACGACCGACAACCTGGGCGTCGTGACAGTGACGGGACCGGGGGCCGGTGCGCGGGAGACCGCGCAGGGCATCATTGCCGACATGCTAGAGATAGCAGGTTGGGCCGGTTAAAATCCCTCCTTCTGGACGGATACGTCGACGAGCCGGCGTGCTTCGGCGTTCCCCCGTACGTGTCGCCCTACGTGAGGTACTGCGCCGGCGTCCTCGTCTCGCACGGGTACGACGTGAAGTACAGAACCTGCGACCAGTGGCGGGCGTCCAAGGGCGAGGTCTCGGATGAGGTTTCGGCCTCGGACTTGACGGTGATCATCATGGGGCTCACGGTTCCGGGACGCTACAGGGGCGGGAGCCCCCTCACACTGCGCGAGCTGGTCGGGATATCCGAACAAAGAAGGGCGGGACGCCTGATCGTGGGCGGCCCGATACGCCACGGATACGCAATCAGGGGCGGGAGCAGGGCGAGGGACGCCCTCCCGGACGGCGTCGACTTCATAGCGCACGGGGCCCCGGAGGCGGCGCTCGACTCATATCTCAGGACCGGGGAGTGGACGGACGATGCCTCGATGCCGTACAGCCGCGTCGACGAGGCGGCCCAGCTCGGGGCGGACGTGCTGAGGCTTCACCCGTCATACCCGAACATCATCGCGGAGATGGAGCTCTCGCGCGGGTGCGACAGGCAGGACTCGCCGGGGATCAGGTGCTCGTTCTGCACGGAGGGCGCGGGCTGCCGCTACGAGGAGCGGTCCCCCGAGGGGGTGGCGCTTGAGACGTCCGCGCTCTATTCAGCGGGGATACGCGCGTTCAGGCTCGGCCGCTGCGCAAACATACTGGCCTGGGGCGGGGAGCGCACTCGTCTCGGCTACAGGCCGAGGGAGGCGCGAATCAGGGAGCTCTACTCCGTTATAAGGGAGTCCGCCCCGCAACTGCGCGTCCTGCACACGGACAACTGCAACCCGGCGACGGTCGCCCGCTTCCCGGAGGAGTCCGCCTCCTGCATCGAGGCGATAACAGAGTACAACACGGAGGGCGACGGCCTCTCCCTGGGAATAGAGTGCCTCGACCCGGAGGTGAGGGCGCTGAATCGCCTCAAGGTCTCGCTGGAGGAGGCAGTCTTGGCGGTAAGGGTCGTCAACGAGGCGGGGGGATCGAGGCGCGCTCCCGCATCGATGCCGTCCCTGCTGCCGGGGCTGAACTTCCTCTCGGGGCTTGCCGGCGAGACGAGGGAGAGCTTCGGCTGGAACAGGAGGTTTCTCGAAATTCTGCTTGGCGAGGGGCTCATGGTGAGGCGCATAAATATAAGGCGCGCGATGGTGTTCCCAGGGACCGAGCTCTCCTCGTCCTTGGCGGAGCGCCCGCCGCGGGCGCACGAGAGGGATTACCGCAGGTGGAGGGAGTGGGTCCGGAAGGACGTCGACCCAGTGATGCTCGAGAGGGTGGCCCCCGATGGAACGGTGCTGCGGGACGTCATTCTGGAGGAGAGGTCCGGCGGAGTCGCGTTCGGACGTCCCCTGGGCAGCTATCCGCCGCTCGTCGGGGTAGTGTCCCCATCCGGCTCGCCGGGTGACTCGCTCGACGTGATGGTCACGGACAGGGGGAGCAGATCGCTGACCGGCGTCCCCTGGCCGCTCGACGTCAACAACTGTTCGCGGGCCGAGCTCACTGCCCTGCCGGGGATAGGCAGGGCCAGGGCGGAGAGCCTGATCTCCGGGAGGCCGTACCTCTCCGAGTCCGATATAAAAAGGGCCCTCGAGGCAATGGACGCCCCGGGGCTCGACTCCCTAGCCGGATACTTCATTCGGGAGGGGCGTCACGCTCCTCCCAGAAGCGCCAGCCGTTCCGGCCGCTCTGCTTGACCTTGTACAGGGCAAAGTCGGCCTTGGAGGAGAGCGTCTCCTCGTCGGACCCGTCGCGCGGGAACAGGCTTATCCCGATGCTCGCCGTCACGCCGACCTCCTTACCCGCAACCCTGAAGGGCTGCGAGATCGAGCGGCAGATGCGGCCCGCGATGTCGCCGACCACCCTGAGGTCCTCCACGCCGTCTATGTCCGAGAGCAGGATTGCGAACTCGTCCCCGCCGATGCGGGCTACGGTGTCGGTCTCCCGGACTTCGGAGCACATGCGGCCCGAGACCTTCTTCAGAAGGTCGTCGCCGGCCCTGTGGCCGTGAGTGTCGTTTATATTCTTGAACCCGTCGAGGTCGAGCAGGAGCAGGGCGCCCCCGGAGATGCCCCTCTTGGCCCTCGCGAACACCTTTATCATGCTCGCGGAGAAGTACGCCCTGTTCGAGAGCCCGGTCAGGGGATCGTGGGTCGCCTGGTGGTACAGGACGTCCTCCATACCCTTGAAGTCAGTTATGTCCAAGATGATGGCGACCGCCGCGATTATCGCGCCGTTGTCCCTCAGAACCGGGAACGCGGTGATCTGCACCCAGCCCTCGCCGGGCTGGTCGTGTGACTTGACCATGATGGTCACGGAGGTCCTCTCCCTCTTGTGAAGGGCCAGCAGAAGGGGGTCCGCCTCGTCGGCGAGGGGGACCCCGTCATGATTGCAGAGTATCTTGCGCGACTTCAGCTCGCGCCACTTTATCTCCGGCATGGAAACCCTGTCGTAAGTGAAGACCTTCTCCGCGACCTGATTTATGAGCAGCACGTCCTCGTCCGTCGAGAGAACTATCAGACCTGTGGGAGACTGTTCAAAAATGGAGGATATGACGATGTCGCTCCCCTGAAGCTCCAGCCTGCGATTAATCACACCGCCGGGCGAGAGAAAATCCCTGAAGGAACTCTCCCACGAATTGCCCTCATCCTGCGGCAGAAGCAACGTCTCTTGCGGCAAAAACACAACGAAAACCCCTTTTCAATCATGTCAAACACGATTACGGAAAAAGCAGAAATATCAATCCGCTCTCTCAGGTCTGACCGGACACCCCGCCGGCAACTATCCAAAAACAGGGCCATGATATCATAAAACTCTGAAACGTACACCAATACATAAACCCTAAATCAGGGCAAGGGCGAGCCTGTTGGGCGATTTAATCAAGGTTTTCTCAAATATAAAAACCAGGATGTGTGTCTATCCAAAAATTCCGAGTCAACCCACAAGCTAGCAAGTTCAAGACCGTGGGCGCCGCCCACTCCCGCCGGGGGACCAGTCCCCCGGACCCCCATTCCATTTTTTTCGTTTCGCCCTGCGGGCGAAAACGAAAAAAATAAATTTGGTCCCTGGGAGCTCTGCTCCGGGGGGGGGTTTGGGGCCGCGCCCCAAGGTCCTGCCCGCGGATTTGGCAGTCAAGATTTTTACTTGACATCTATCTCTCCCCCGCCTATAATCCCTCCTGTTGCGGAGTGATGCCCGTTGGATACGTTGCGCGTTTTTCAGGATGAGGTGCTGTTGGAGCAGCGGGTTCGTTTCGGCGAGCTCTTCGACCTTTACTCCTCCCTGTTGACCGAAAAGCAGAGAACGGCCTGCGAGCTCGTCCTGAGGGGCGATCTATCGATCGCTGAGCTTGGGGTCGAGCTTGGCATGACTAGGCAGGGGGCTCATGATCTCGTCAAGAGGTCAAGGGACTTCCTGGAGGAGCTGGAGCGCAGCCTTGGGCTGCGGGAGATCAGGGGAAAGCTCGAGTCGCTGGTGGCGATCATCGCCGAGGCGGATTTGCCGCAGGAGTTTATGGAGAGGGTATCCGGACTGCTCGGGGCGGAGGGGGAATCTGAGGATGTTTGAGGCGCTGAAGCAACGCTTCGAGAGCGTTTTTTCGGGACTGCGCGGCAAGGGGAAGCTGACTGCCGACGACGTGACGGCGGCCCTCCGCGAGGTCCGAAGGGCCCTGTTGGAGGCCGACGTCAACTTCAAGGTCGTCAGGGACCTCGTGGACGCGATCAGGGTCAGGGCGACCGGCGCGGATGTGCTGAACTCCATCACCCCAGCCCAGCAGGTCGCCACGATAGTGTACGAGGAGCTCATCAACATCATGGGGCGCGAGCCCGCGCCCATGTCGATATCGCCTAAGCCGCCGACCGTGTACATGATGGTGGGGCTTCAGGGCTCCGGCAAGACCACCACAACGGTAAAGCTCGCCAAGAGGTTCTCCCGTTCCCACAAGCCGCTCGTCGTGGCCTGCGACCTGCGAAGGCCGGCCGCTGTCGAACAGCTCCGCGTCCTTGCCGAGAAGGCAGGAGTGGCATTCTTCGGGCCGGAACAGGGGGAGAGCGATCCCGTCGCCGTGGCGGAGAGGTCCATTGCCTACGCTGAGGACCACCTTTGCAGCCTGATACTGCTCGACACGGCGGGCCGCCTGCAGATGGACGACGAGCTGATGAACGAGCTCGAGAGCATGAAGACTAAGGCGCCTCCGTTCGAGGTCCTGCTGGTCGTGGACTCCATGACCGGGCAGGAGGCAGTCGAGGTGTCGAACGTCTTCAACAAGCGGCTCGGGCTGACGGGCGTGATCCTGACCAAGATGGACGGCGATGCCCGCGGCGGTCCCGCCCTGGCGATAAAGTCGGTGACGGGAGTGCCGATAAAGATGGCCGGCATGGGCGAGCGGGTCGAGGACATCGAGCCATTCGACTCTAAGCGCATGGCGTCCCGCATCATGGGCATGGGCGACATGATGGGGCTCATGGAGAAACTGGAGCGCACCACTACCGACGACGACGCAGAACGGCTCGCCGAGAGCCTGAAGAAAAACAGGTTCACAATGGAGGATATGCTGCTCCAACTGCAGCAGATCAAGAAGCTGGGCCCCCTGGACAAGATATTCGAGATGCTGCCGATGCTTGGCAGCGCAAAGGCGCTCAAGGGCGCCAACGTCGATATGTCCGTTATGAAGTACACCGAGGCGATAATACAGTCCATGACCCTGAAGGAGCGCCGGTCGCCGGAGATAATAAAGGGCAGCAGGCGGAGGCGCATAGCGAAGGGCTCCGGAACGAGCGTTCAGCAGGTGAATCAGGTACTGGCCCAGTTCGAGCAGATGAAAAACATGATGAAATCACTCGGGATGTTCGGCAAGGCGGGGCCGAAGTCGTACAAGCTCAAGGGCATGATGAAGAACATGTTCAAGGGCTGATGGGCGGCTGACTTTACGTCAGGGGCCCGAAGGGCGTAAAACTCCGACCCCCACCCGTATCATTGAGCGGCAAAATATCGTTTGAGCGTTCAAACCGGCGTTTATTCAGGTTTCACACGAAAGGGCCCCTCTGCGGTATCGATGGCGGGGGATGGTTTCTTTCTTATATATATTGGGAGGTGTGTAAAAGCAGATGGCAGTACGTATTCGTCTCGCGCGTCATGGAAAGAAGAAGGCCCCGTTTTACCGTCTGGTCGTGGCGGATTCACGCTCGCCGAGGGATGGCCGTTTCATCGAGATGCTGGGAACATATAACCCGATGACCGATCCCGCGGACGTCCGCGTGAACGAGGAGAGAGCCCTTCACTGGCTCAAGGAGGGGGCGATCCCGTCGGACACGGCGCGGGCGCTCCTGCGCAAGGCGGGCGTGTGGGACAGGTTCAACGAGGGCAAGGCCGCGAAGGCCGGCTAGGGAGCGCAGATGCCCGACTACGGCAAAATAGTTGATTATATAGTCCGCAGGCTCGTGAATCACCCCGAGAAGGTGAAGATAACCAGCGAGCACAGCGGCGCCGGGGCGGTGATGGTCACTATAACCACCGCGCCGGACGACATCGGCCGGGTCATAGGGAAGAGAGGCGCCACGATAAACGCCATCAGGCTCGTGGCAAAGGCGGCATCCGTCAAGCCTGGCGAGAAAGTCGATGTCGACCTCGCGTAAGGATCGCCCGACCAGGTCAAGGCCCGCCGATCATCACGGCGGCAGAGTTATGATAGGGAGGATCGTTGGAGCTCACGGCATCAAGGGCGTACTCCGGGTTTTCCCCCTGACGGACTATCCGGAGCGTTTTCTGGGCATGACGTCGCTTTACATCGAGAAGCAGGGCAAGCCGCCCAGGGTTCTCGACGTGACGAATGTAACGCGGCACGACGGCAAGGGGCAGTTTCTGGTCTCGGTCTCCGGGATAGGGGACAGGGACGAAGCGGAGGCCCTGGCAGGATACGCCGTCACCGTTGCGCCGGAGGACCGCGTCGAGCTGCCGGAGGGTGAGTACTGGATAGACTCTCTGATAGGTCTCGACGTGGTGGACGCGTCGAGCGGGGACCTCCTCGGAACCGTCGAGGACGTGATGCCGACGGGGAGCAACGACGTCTATCAGGTGAGGGCGACGGACGGGATGGTAAGGCTGATCCCGGCCCTGGAGGACGTAGTCCGCGACATAGACGTCGAGGGCGGGGTGATCAGGGTTACCCTCCTGGAGGGGCTCTGGGATTGAAACCAGGCATAGCCATAGTCACTGCGTTCCCCGATCTCGTCCGCGGGATTCTCTCGGGCGGCGTGCTCGGCAGGGGAATAGAGTCCGGCAAGCTCGACGTATCGGTCGTCGACCTGCGGGATTTCGCCTCCGGCAGCTACAGGCAGATAGACGACTACAGCTTCGGCGGAGGCGGGATGGTGCTCATGGCTGCCCCTCTCAAGGCGGCGCTGGACTCGGTGGCGGACCGGGACTCGAGGTATGTCGTCTACCCCAGTCCACAGGGCGTTCGCCTGCATCAGGAGCTGGTCGAGGACCTGAGGAGGATATCCGGTACAAAGCGCCTCGTCATAGTCTGCGGGCATTACGAGGGCGTCGACGAGAGGTTTGTCGATGGCTTCGTCGATCTGGAGGTCTCGCTTGGGGACTTCGTCCTGACGGGCGGGGAGATACCGGCGATGGCCATAGCGGATTCGATCTCGCGCCTCGTTGACGGCGTCGTCGGCAGGCGGGAGGCGGTGGAGGATGACTCGTTCTTCTCCGGGATGCTAGATCACCCTCACTACACGAGGCCGGCGGACTTCGAGGGCAGTTTGGTTCCGGACGTCCTGAGGGGCGGCGACCGCGGCGCGATAGAGTCCTACCGGCGGGCCGAGGCAGTCAGGCGTACGATCGCGCGCAGGCCGGACATCGTGGCCGGGGCTGGAATAATGCCGTATCTGAGGCGCGGGGTCTACGTAGTCGAGCTGCACCACCCGGTGCTCGACAGAAACGGCAGACCGGGCGTCACCTCGATCACAGGCACGGACCTGCACGATATCGCGAGGGCCTGCCTGACCTACGGGGTGAGGAAGTACATAATAGTCACTCCCATCCCCCAGCAGCGCGAGGTGATAAAAAAAATCGCCTCCCACTGGACTGAGGGGTACGGGGCCTCCTTCAACCCGGACAGGGCCGAGGCGATGAGGAGCGTAAAGCCGTTCGCGTCGCTCGCCCGCGCGCTCGAATGGATGGGCGAGAGGGAGAGGCGAGAGCCGTTTACCATAGCTGTGACCGCCAGGCCCCGCGAGGACGCAGCCCACTGGATCTCCCTGAAGAGCAGGCTGCTCGAGATGGAGAGCCCGGCCGCGTTTCTGTTCGGCACTGGGCACGGTCTGACGGACGACGTTATGGACGCCTCCGGCGCGGTGATGACGCCGATAAGCGGCGGGTGCGAATACAACCATCTTTCCGTCAGGAGCGCGGTCGGAATAGTACTGGACAGATTTTTCGGCTTCAGGTGATATGAACGGGGCCGCGTTTACCGATAAAAAAATTCCGAAAGGAGCGAGGCATAGTGATCGACCCAAGGATAGCTCTTGTTGAGAAGCGATACCGCAAGCAGGAGGGCGAGATACCGGTCTTCCGCGCCGGCGACAACGTCAAGGTGCACGTGAAGGTCAAGGAGGGCAACAGAGAGCGCATACAGGTGTTCGAGGGAGTCGTGATAGCCCGCCAGCACGGCGGACTGCGGGAGAACTTCGTCGTCAGGAAGATGTCCGGCGGCGTGGGCGTGGAGAGGATCTTCCCGCTCCACTGTCCCTCGATAGACAGGATAGAGGTGACGAGGCTCGGCAAGGTCAAGAGGGCCAAGCTCTACTACTTGCGCAAACTGAGCGGCAAGGCGGCCCGCATCAAGGAGCGCCGGGAGTTCAACTGACCGGAAAACCTTGGGGCGCCGCCCCAAACCCCGCCAGGGAGCGCTGCTCCCTGGACCCTATTCACTTTTTTTGTTTTTCGCCCTGCGGGCGAAAATCAAAAAAAGAAAACGGGGGTCCGGGGGACTGGTCCCCCGGCGGGCGTGGGCGGCGCCACGGTCCTCGGGTCAGACCTTGAGGCTCGCTATCGCTTCGATTGCCCTGTCTACCTCGTCTGGCGTGTTGTAGAGCGAAA
>JAISRP010000169.1 GCA_031273585.1 Synergistaceae bacterium | reverse complement strand
GAGCCCACCGGCAACCTCGACGAGACGAACGAGGGCATTGTGATGGACATAATGCACAAGCTCCACGAGGAGGGCAGCACCATAGTGGTCGTGACCCACGACCCCGAGGTGGCAGAGTTCGCCGAGAAGACAGTCTTCCTGGAGCACGGCAGAATAGCGAAAATAGTTACAAACGACGCAGATAAAAAATTCCCCGCCCGCAGTCAGGAGGAGCTAGCGGTCTCCGGCGCCTGAGGTCTCGTTTATCCGTCACGCTTTTATGCGTTTCTCGGTTGACTTTTAGCTGTTTTGCGGTGAAAAAGGAGTGTCCGGCAGGTACAAAAATGGGGGCCCGGGGGACTGGTCCCCCGGCGGGCGTGGGCGGCGCCCACGGTCCTGTCCCTGCGGATTTAGGCGGAATCCCTCATGCGCTCGAGGGCGGTCTCAAGCGATTCGAGGAGCGACCTGCGGCGGTCCTTCTCAGGCATGTCATCCGGGAGGCTCCCCGGAAATATCGGCGCGCCGAACGTCAGGGTCACTCGGCGCGGCCTTGGAAAGAGGTAGTGTATCGGGTAGGCCTCCCAGGTCCCCTCGATCCATATCGGCACTATAGGGGCTCCCGTCCTCGACGAGATCAGCGCTACTCCACCTTCGAGTGGTTGGAGCGTCCCGTCCGGGGTGCGCTCCCCCTCCGGGAAAATCAGCACGCTGAAGCCCTCCTTTATGAAGCCGATGACCTCCCGGAGCAGCCCAGCCGCGCTGTTTTTGTTTTCCTGAGATACCGGGACCGCCCCGAGGGCTCTTATCAACGCAGCAAAGACCGGGACCCTGAAGAGCCCCTCCCACGCGATGAAGCGGAGCCGCCGCGGAAAAGCCATCCCTATGGCGGGCGGGTCCAGGTAGCTCTCGTGGTTGGCGGCAAGTATCACCGGGCTTCCCGGAGGAAGCGACGCCAGAAATTTCTCGAGGTCGCCCATGCCCACGATCCTTATCCTGTGATAGAGGACGAAATAAATTCGGAAAAAAATTTGAGCCAGCCTGTACAGCATCCCACAATACCCCCGCATCGGCGATCTGCCGTAATTATACGGCATATAGCCGATTGAATAAACCGCGTGGAATTTTGCCGATGGCGGTTGCGGTGACAGCAAAGGTTTTCAATCTTTACCCTTTAGACTTCTAATGTTAAATTGCTATACTGCCGCCCCGGGCCAGGATCGAGGGCGTAAAAACGCGGGCGCCGCTTGCGCCGGCCGGGGTACCGGTCCATCGGACCCCAATCATGTTTTTTGCGGGAACAAGTGCGCGCCATGAGCTACACGAAAGGGCTCCGTTATGGTATCCTCATGGGAGCAAGGGCAATTCGTTCATTAAAATCAAAGAGGGGGTTGATTTTACGATGAAGCAGCTGCGGACACTCACCGAACTGCTGAATTACGCGCGGGAGGTCGGGCCGATGAAGATAAGCGTCGCCTGCGCGGAGGACGCCGAGGTTCTGGAGGCGGTCGAGGAGGCGCGGAAGGAGGGGGTGGCTCAGGCGACGCTCGTCGGGGATTCCGAGAGGATAAAGCAGCTGGCCGCATCCCTGTCCATCGACGCCGGGCGCTTCGAGATCGTCGACGAAAAGGGGGGCGAGGCGCCGGCAAGCCTCAAGGCCGTCGAGATAGTATCCTCCGGGCGCGCCGATATTCTCATGAAGGGCATGGTGCAGACGGCTAACTTCCTCCGGGCGGTGCTCAACAAGGAGAAGGGCCTGCGCTCCGGCGCCCTCATCTCCCACGTGTACATACACGAGATCGAGAAATACGACCGCATATTCTTCGTGTCCGATCCCGCGTTCAACGTCTACCCCGACCTGAACGCCAAGGTGAGCATAGTCGAAAACGTGATAAGGCTCGCTCACGCGTTCGGAGTGGACACCCCCAAGGTGGCCGTCCTCGCGGCGGTCGAGGTGGTCAACCCCGACATGCCCCCGACGCTGGATGCCTCGATACTGACTCAGATGAACCGCCGCCGTCAGATAAAGGGTTGCATCATCGACGGCCCCTTAGCGCTCGACAACGCGGTGAGCCCCGAGTCGGCAAAGCACAAGGGCATCGTCTCGGAAGTGGCCGGACACGCGGACGTCCTGCTCGTCCCGGACATAGAGGCCGGCAACATCCTGGCCAAGTCGATAATATACTTTGCCCGCAGCAAGACGGCGGGCCTGGTGCTCGGGGCGAAGGCCCCCATAGTGCTCACGAGCAGGGCCGACTCGTCGGAGACGAAGATGCTCTCGATCGCGTCGGCCGTGGCTCTGGCGGCTTTTCAGAGGAAAAAATAACGCTCGAAGGACGGAGTTGTCGCGGGGAGCCCGAAACCGAGGGCGCTGCCCGCGCCCGGCTGAAGGGGGTGGATGACGTTGAGGATTCTGACCTTCGTCTCAAAAATATCGGCCACCGAGTTTGCCATCTTCGACGACGGGGTGCAGGTGCTGAACGAATCGCTGGAGCACGTCGCCCCGGAACTCCATTCCCTTCTCACTCCCCACGAGCAGGGCCGGTTTCGCCTGAGCCTCATGATGGAGACGCTGGAGGAGCAGGACATAGATTTCAAGCTCATCGACATGATAGTGACCCAGACCGAGTGCACCGACGTCCCCTGCGGAATATACCTTGTCAACAGAAAGCTGGTCGATTACCTGAAGGACAGCAAGCTGGAGGAGAATCACCAACGGGCCGGCATCTTCATGCTCTACACGTTTGCGGAATATATCAACAGCAACTACGACGCCGAGTGCATACCGATACTGTTGGAGGCGGCGATAGAGGACGAGATAATGAGGGACGCAGTC
>JAISRP010000149.1 GCA_031273585.1 Synergistaceae bacterium | reverse complement strand
ATTATAGGATCTAACTTCCGCAGGGTCTACGAGGAGACGATAGGGTAGGGCTAGCGGTCGCCGGTCGCGTCCGGTCTGCTGTGTAGTGACGCTGCGCTCGCCCTGGGCAGGATCTTGTGCGCATCCTGAGGAAGCGTTGATTGAATCCCCCGAACGTTACCTTGACGGTTATTCGCTTATAAACTACTATCATTACCATGGAAATTATCCGCTATGTGACCGAGGATGGCTCCGACTTATTTCAGGAATGGATCGATTCGTTGCGCGACGCTCGCGCTGTCGCCGCTGTTTTGCGCAGGGTTGACCGTGCGGCAGGAGGTAACTTCGGAGATCACAGGTTTTGCAGAGACGGCGTTTTTGAGTTGCGCATTGACCAAGGGCCAGGTTACAGGGTGTACTACTTTCAATATGGGCAAATGTTTGTCGTGCTTCTCTGCGGCGGAGACAAGCGTGTCCAGGATGATGACATTGACCGCGCCGTAGCCTGCAGGGCCGATTTCCTGTGCCGAATAAAGGAGAAAGATCGATGACCAAGCCATATATTTCTCACGAGGAGGCAACCATCGCTAGTTTTAAGCGCGATCCCGACCTGGCGGCAGAGTACCTGAACGCCGTTCTTGAGGATGGTACGCAGGAGGAGCTGATGACAGCCTTGCGCCGCGTTGCTGAGGCCTTTGGCATGAAGGAGGTCGCGGATTTAGCGCATCTTAACCCAAGAACAATATACCGGACCCTTTCACCGGCCGGCAATCCTGAGCTGCGCAGCTTCCAGGCCATATTGGGCGCCATGGGAATGCGCCTTGCGGTGACTCCCATGCTTCGCGACGGGAATCTGCAATAACGCAAATCAGGATGTACCGGCCGCTCCGCGCCGGACCTCGCCCGCCCGGCCCCGCTCTACGCGGCCGGGAACGTCAGGGTGACGGTGGAGCCGTGCTTTCCGTCGCTTTTGACCTCTATTCTGCCGCCGTGGAGCTTCATCGCGTGTTTGGCTATAGACAGGCCCAGCCCAGTTCCGCCTTCAGCTCCGCCCCTGCTCCTGTCCGCGCGGTAGAATCGCTCGAATATGCGGCCCTGCTCGCTTGCTGGGATGCCCACTCCGGTGTCCGTGATCTCAAGCGTTATCTCCCCGTTTTTTTCAGCAAGGGCGATGCTCACCGAGCCGCCGTCCACGTTGTATTTCACCGCGTTATCCAGGACGTTTGCGACCGCCTCCTCAATGACGCGTATAATGCCGTTTATCTCCGCGCTCCCGCCGCTGAACGCGACCTCTATTCCGCGTTTTGCCGCGGCAGCCCTCGTCCTCTGTATGGCGCACTCCACGAGATGTCCGAGGTCCACGGGCTCGCGCGGCGTCCTGACGCCTCCCTCGTCCAGTCTTGAGAGCGTCATGATGTCGCCGACCAGTGTGATCAGCCTCTGGGCCTCGGCGTAGATGCACCCAGCGAACCTGGGGATGTCCTCATGCCGCGCGACCTCGTTCGCTATTATCTCCGCGTAGCCGGAGATGGCGGTGAGCGGGGTCTTGAGCTCGTGCGAGACGTTGGCGGTGAACTCCCTGCGCAGCCTCTCCCTGTCCTCGCGCTCCGTCACGTCGAGCAGCACGAGGACTGCGCCGCAGACTACGTCGACGTCCCTGACGGGGTTGGCGAATATCTGCAGGTATCTCTCGCCGGGGGTCGTGAGCTCCTCGGAGGGGATGCCAGCCAGTGCCCGCTCCACCGCTCGGCTGAACGTCTCGCTCCTGTTGAGCGCGAGCGCGTTCTTGCCGACAGGGTCGTCCGCATTGCTCTGGAGCAGCCGCAGCGCGTTTTTGTTGCAGGAGAGCACCCTCGCGTCGCAGTCCAGCAGCAGCAGGCCCTCCCGCATGTTGTCGGTTATGGCCCGGAACTCGATCTGCCTCTGCCTTATCTCGTCAATCTGAGCGGATATAATTTCGTTCTGCTTTTTCATTCGCGAGAGCAGGGGGGCTATCTCGTCGTACGCGGGGCTCTCCTCCGGGCGGTCCAGGTTGATCCTGTTTATGGGTTCGACGATCCGCCTCGTCACGCCGGTCCCTATGACGGCGGCTGAGACGAACACCCCGGACGCGATCAACGCCGTAAGAAGCGCGAGCCCCAGCAGGGACGCGAAGATGCTGTCCGTCGTCACCGCCACCCTGAGCACCCTTCCGTCGCCGAGCCTCTGCGCCCTGTAAAACGTCTGCCTGCTGATAGTCCTCGAAAATCGCGCGTCCTCTCCGACGCCGGTCTCGAGGGCCGACCTCACCTCCGGCCTGTCGAGGTGGTTCTCCATCCCGGACGGGTCCCACCCGCTGTCGAAGAGCACCGTGCCTTCCGCGTCGATCAGGGTTATCCGCACGGCGGGCGGGTTTGCCTCCAGGGATTTAAGATAGTCATGCCCGGACAGCTCCACAGCGGCTGCGATCAGGTCGGACTCGGTCGCTATCTCGCGTCTCAGCAGGCCGGCGAAATTTCTGTACACCGCCATGTAAATCAGGACCGCGGTCAGCACTATCGACGCCCCTGCCATCAGGCACGAGAAGATTAAAATTCTCCTTCTCACGCCGTGCTCCTCAGCCTGTACCCGACGCCCCGCACGGTCTGTATGAGCCCTCCGCACGGGCCGAGCTTGCTCCGGAGGGTGCGGATGTGCACGTCCACCGTTCGCGTCTCGCCGTCAAAGTCGCAGTCCCACACGGAGGAGAGTATCTGGTCCCGCGTGAGTACCCTCCCGGAGTTCGAGATCAGGCAGACTAAGAGATCGAACTCCTTGGACGTGAGGGGCACGTCCACGCCGCCAGCCGTCGCGATGTGGCGGGGGACGCTGACGAAGAGCCCTCCCGATTCGTACTCGTCGCGGGGCCCGCCGGTCCCGGTGCGCCGCAGCAGGTTCCTGACCCGCGCCACTAGCTCCATCATGCCGAACGGCTTCGGCAGGTAGTCGTCCGCGCCCAAGTCGAGCCCGAGCACCTTGTCGTACTCTGTTCCCTTCGCGGACAGGATCATCACCGGCAAAGTCTCGGAGCGGGGCAGGCCCCTGAGACGCCTCAAGATCGAGAGCCCGTCCTCCCCGGGCAGCATTATGTCGAGCAACACGAGCGAGGGGGGCGCGTCCCGCACCGCCTCCCAGAAGTCGCGCGAACAGGAAAACCCCGCGGCATCGAACCCGGTGTTTCTGAGCGTGTAGACCACCAGCTCCCTGATGCTCGCGTCATCCTCCACCAGGTAGATCATGGAACCCCTTCCTCTCTCCGGTTATGGAGTAGACGACCCACTCCGCTATGTTGGTCGCGTGGTCGCCGATCCGTTCGAGGTACTTGGCGATCATGAGGAGGTCGAGGCAGTCCTCGCCGAGGCTCGGGTCATTCGAGATGGATGCCAGCAGCTCGCCCTTGACCCTGTGGAACAGCTCGTCCACTATGTCGTCGCTCTCTATGACGCCGAGGGCCTTCTCCAGATCCCCGGCGACGAACGAGTCGACGCTGTCGGAGAGCATCTTTATCGTGGCGTTCGCCATCTCCGCTATGTGAATGTCGCTCTTGACGGGGCTGCCGACCATGAAGGCGGATATCTCGGCGATGTCGGCAGCCTGGTCGCCGATGCGCTCCATGTCGGTCACGATCTTGTGGGCAGACGTTATCTGCCGCAGGTCGCCAGCCACCGGCTGCTCGCGGAGCAGCAGCTTGACGCAGAACGCCTCGATGTCGTGTTCGAACCCGTCTATCTCCTTCTCGAGCCTGATGGCCTTCTCACGGTACTCGGGCTTCTCGTCGAGCAGCCCCTTGGCAGCGCTCGCTATGGCCTCCTCGCAGAGCGCCCCCATGCGGATGAGTTCCGTGTGCAAAGTCTCGAGCCTTTTCCGATAACCCTCCCGCATCATCCGAACCTCCCGGTAATGTAATCCTCCGTGCGCTTATCGCGCGGCATTGAAAAAATTTTTTCCGTCTCGTCGTACTCGATCATCTCTCCAAGGAGAAAAAAAGCTGTTCTGTCCGATATACGCGCCGCCTGCTGCATGTTGTGGGTGACTATGACGATAGTATAATCTTTTTTCAGCTCGGAGGCGAGGTCCTCTATCCGAGACGTCGATATCGGATCGAGCGCGGACGTGGGCTCGTCCATCAACAGCACCTCGGGGCGGACCGCGAGGGCCCGCGCTATGCACATCCTCTGCTGCTGCCCCCCCGACATCGACAGGGCGCTCTCCCCGAGCCTGTCCTTAACCTCGTCCCAGATCGCGGCGTCCCGAAGGGACTTCTCCACTATGGCGTTCAACTTCACCCTCGACCTGATTCCGTGCGTGCGGGGCCCGAACGCCACGTTGTCATAGATGCTCATCGAGAACGGGTTCGGCTTCTGAAAGACCATGCCGACGCGCTTGCGAAGCATGTTCACGTCCATCTCGCCGTATATATCCTCACCGTCCAGCATCACGCTCCCCTCTCTCCTGCAGCCCGCGACCAGGTCGTTCAGGCGGTTCAGCGTGCGGAGGAACGTGGACTTTCCGCAGCCGGACGGCCCTATCAGAGCTGTCACCCCCATCGCCCCTATCGAAATCTCGACGTCCTTCAGGGCTCGGGACGCCCCGTAATAAAGGTTGAGCCCGCTCACCTCTATTTTATCCACGCCCGGATATCCTTCCGGCCAGGGCGCCCGAAAGCGCGTTGACGGCTATCACAAGCAAGAGGAGGACGACGGCCGTGGCATAGGCCTGCTTTATGTGCAGCCCCTCGCTGGAGAGGTTGTACATGTGAACCGACAGGGTGCGGACGGAGGATGTCAGGCTGACCGGGATGCGGGCCACGGTCCCGGCCGTGAATATGAGGGCCGCGGTTTCGCCCACAACGCGCCCGGTGGCGAGTATGATCCCCGCCAGGATGCCTGGAGATGCCGGCGGCAGCACGATCGCGAACACGGTGCGCAGACGCCCCGCTCCAAGTCCGAAGCTGCCCTCCCTGTAGGAATCCGGAACCGACATCAGGGCCTCCTCCGTGGTCCGCATGATTATGGGCAGTATCATTACTGCCATCGTGAAGGCCCCGGCCGCGAGCGAGTACCCCCACTTCAGCGCTACGACGAAGAGCAGCATCCCGAACAGCCCGTAGACTATGGACGGGATGCCGGCCAAGGTCTCCGCTGCGAGCCGGACCAGCTTCATAAGCGCGTTGTCCCTCCTCGCGTACTCCGTCATGTAGATGGCGGCGAATATGCCGAGCGGAGAGGCTATCAAAAGCGACAGCAGCGTCACCAACACCGTGTTCACGAGCGCCGGGACGAGCGAGGCGTTCTGACTGTTGTACTCCCACTCGAACAGCCCGGAGTCGAGGTTGGGGATGCCCTTCACGAGCACGTACCCGACCAGGACTATAAAGACGAGCATGGTCGCCCCCGCCGCCAGAAGGACGCACGCTCTGAGAAACGCGGACAGAGGCCTGTGCCTCAGTTGCCACAACTCCCTCAAGACATCAACTCCCTCGCAAGTTCAAGACCGTTTGACCGTGGGCGCCGCCCACGCCCGCCGGGGGACCAGTCCCCCGGACCCCCGTCTGTTTTTTTGT
>JAISRP010000096.1 GCA_031273585.1 Synergistaceae bacterium | reverse complement strand
GCCTACGGCTGAAAACAAAAAAACTTATTGGAGGTCCAGGAGGCACTGCCTCCTGGCGGGGTTTGGGGCGGCGCCCCAAGGTCCTGCTCCTGGGGTTTAGTCGTCTCATGGCCCTGCTTTTAAAAATTTTTTTACGCACTCGTAGTAGGGGTATATGGACTCCTTGAACGACGCCTCGCCTCGCCAGAGCGGGAAGTCGAAGAGGGAGGACCTGTCCCCCGGGACGTCGCCCGCCTCGTTGGCGTCGTTTCTGATTCCCGACAGCTCCTCGTGCAGCCCTTCCGCGCCGTAAAACGAGGCGTCCGTGGAGAGCGGAGGCGTCTCGCAGGGGGCAGGCTCGGTCGGGCGGGGAGGGGCGTCGATGTCCGGCGCATCGCAGACGCGCGGCTCGCCGGCAGGGAGGGCAGAGCCCCTGGGGGACGTCAGGCTGGAGAGGAGGGCGTCCTTTTCGAGCCCCCTCATCTTGAGCAGCAGGAACGGGTCCCTGTCAAAAACGTCAGCCGAGACGAACAGGACGGCCAGGATGTGCTTGCAGTCCTCTATCTGCTCCGGGCAGCTGCACATCCGCCTGCACTTTTCGAAGTCGTCGGGGAGGAGGGCGGCGCCGGACGAGGCGTAGATCTCCCTGACGGCCCGGGGCATCTCGCCGGAGAGGAGCTGCGCCCCGTATATGGCCCTCTCCGAGAGGCGCCGCATGATGACCGACATCTGATCATCCGTCGGCATGGGCGAGTAGAGCCTCACGTGATACGGCGCGCTGCGCCTGCCCTGTACTTTGGCGTCGATCAGGCCCGGGGAGACGTTCATCTCTATGACGTGCCCCGATCTTACGTAATTTTTAGCGGCCGTCTTCTGCTTCGGGCCGGCTATTTTGTCTATGTGCTTCAGCCACTCCACCGTCCACCACTGCGGATCGGCGAACTCGAGCCGACACTTGATTCCGGTGCAGGGCTTGAGTTTGGGGCAGCAAGCGGATTTTTTCGTCCCCCTGGCCGGTCTCCCGGTTTGTTCCATCACGACACCCCCTTAAACTTCCATCGCAGCGGGGCGCAGGAGCAGGAGCCGCTGCAGTTCATAGTCCGACAGCTCCGTGATCCAATTGTCGTTGCTCTCGATGACCATGCCCGCGACCTCCTTCTTAGAGGCGATGAGCTCGTCTATCCGCTCCTCCAGGGTCCCCCTGCAGCAGAATATGTGCACGTGGACGTTGCGGGTCTGCCCTATCCTGTACGCCCTGTCTATCGCCTGATTCTCGACTGCCGGGTTCCACCACCTGTCGTACATCACGACGTGGTTCGCACCCGTCAGGTTCAGGCCGACCCCCCCGGCCTTCATGGACAGGACGAAAAATCTCGGGCCCGGCTCCTCCTGGAAGCGGCGCACCATCCTGTCGCGCGCGTCCTTGAACACCGAGCCGTGGAGGAACATGACCTCGCGGCCGAACCTCTCCTGAAGCTGGTGCTTCAGTATGTCCCCCATCTCGACGTACTGGGTGAATATCAGCGCCTTGTCCCCCGTCTCGTGCATCTCCTCCGCCAGGGAGAAGAGCCGCTCGAGCTTGGCGGAGCGGTCGGCCCCGAAGTCGAGGTCCTTCATGACCAAGGACGGATGATCGCATATCTGCTTTGCCCTCGTCAGCGCGGCCAGTACCAACCCCCTCCGCCTGATTCCCTGCGCGCCCCCGATCTCCCTCGTCAGCGCCTCGGCGACGCCGGAGTACAGCTTGACCTGCTCGCGTTTGAGGCCGCAGTATACCTTAGTCTCTATCTTCATGGGAAGGTCGGGGGCTATATCCCTGTCGGTCTTCATCCGGCGCAGCACGAACGGGGCGACCATCTTCCTGAGGTCCTCCATCAGCGCGGCGTCGCGCCCCTCCTGTATCGGCTTCACGTAGCAGTTGACGAACGACCTCCTGCTGCCAAGCATACCGGGTACGAGAAATTCCATTATGGACCACAGGTCGCCGACGTGATTTTCTATGGGGGTGCCGGTCAGGACGACGCGCCACTCGGACTTTATCGCGCGGGCGGCCCGCGCCTGCTGCGTGTCAGGGTTTTTTATGTTCTGCGCCTCGTCCAGCACGACGCCCTGCCAATCGACCCTCTGATACAGCGAAATTTCCCTCTGGAGCAGGGCGTAGCTCGTCAGCACCATAGCGCACCCACTTATCCCCCGCACGAAGTCATCCCCGCGATCCCTCGCGCGCCCGTGATGGACGTACGTGGACATCCCGGGAAAAAAACGTCCCGTCTCCTGCCTCCAGTTCTCCATGACGGACATGGGGCAAACGAGCAGGACGGGACGCCGGTCGCCGCAGTCGCGGCGGTGCTGTATCATGGCTAAAGCCTGGACCGTCTTGCCAAGCCCCATGTCGTCGGCAAGACACGCCCCCAGCCCGAGCCTCGACAGAAACGACAGCCACGAATAACCGCGGCTCTGATAAGGGCGGAGCGACCCGTTCATGCTCCCCGGGGCCGAGAGGGGCTCATGCGCCCGGCACTCGCGGAGCGAATCGTATATCCTCTCGAGCTCAGGGGCGTCCATGAATCCGTCTATGTACTGATCCCTGACGGCGAGCCTCACGAGCTCGGCCGCGCCAGCCTCGGATGGCAGGCTCTCCATGTGACGACGGACCGCCTGGAGGTGATTCGGGTCTATGAACCTCCACCTGCCGCGGTTTCGCATGAGGGGCAAACGACCGTCCATGACGGCGCTCCGCTCGCCGTCGGAGAGGACGGCCCCCCCCAGGGCGAGCTCCCACTTGAGCGCGAGCGCCTCGCCGTCCCCTGCCGGCGCCGCGGCATTCCCGGACATACCGCCGAGCACCCTGCCCCTCAGGGTCAGGGCATCCCTTGCCCCCTTCTCCCACCATTGCGGGAAGCGCACCCCAACGCCCATGCCGGTCAGGTCCTCGGCCTGGACGCCTAAAAAATCTGAGGCTTCCTCCAGCGACATGTCGCACCCGGTCGGCGCCTCCTCCTCAAGGCTCGAGGTCACGGGCTTCACGAAGGCGCCGATGAGCCCCAGCATGATAAGGAGGTAGCGCCTCATGTAGTCGCCCCTTACGTCCCCGGCGCGCCCCTGAAGCATCCACGCGTCGCGCGCGCGGACTGTGACTCCGGTGTGGAGGCTGTGTATCATGTACTCCAGCCTCCAGGGGGACTGGGCCTCCCCCTCGGGCTCGACGACCTCGAGGCAGACCTTGAAGGGCGCCTTGGCCATCCACTCGAACCTGTCCCACCACT
>JAISRP010000304.1 GCA_031273585.1 Synergistaceae bacterium | reverse complement strand
CCTTAATGGGATTTTAATGTAAATAAGGTTGTCGTTTTGCAAAGAAATGTCAAGCCTTAGCGAAACCCCCAAATCCGCAGGCAGGCGAAGGGCAAAACCTTGGGGCACCGCCCCAAACCGCGCCAGGGAGCTGGCCCCCTGGACACTATTCACTTTTTTTGATTTTCGCCCGCAGGGCGAAAATCAAAAAAAGAAAACGGGGGTCCGGGGGACTGGTCCCCCGGCGGGCGTGGGCGGAGCCCACGGTCCTGCCTCGAAGGCGCGCCTCGGACGGGGCGTCCTCTTTCCCTACAGCGTCATGCCGAGGCGGATGGCCCTGATGTTGCCCTCGAGCAGGCGGGACTTGCTCTTGGGGACGCATTTTCTGACAGCTCTCTCCATTGTCTCGATGGATATCACGTCCGATTCCTTGACGAGCTTCCCGAGCAGGATCATGTTGGATATGCCGTCGAGCCCCTCCTCGCCGGATATGCGGGTCGCGTCGACCTCGAAGATGGAGACGCCGTCCCTATGGGGGTCGCACTTCACGAGGGACGAGTCGGTTATGACGATGCCGCCTGGGGCGACGTGTCCTATGAACTTAGCGTAGGACGGCGTGTTCATGGCCACGAGTATGTCGGGTTCCCATACGAGCGGCGAGCCGATCGGCAGGTCCGATATGCGGACGCTGCAGTTGGCGGTTCCGCCGCGCATCTCGGGGCCGTAGGACGGCAGCCATGTGACCTCCCTGCCGTCTATGAGGCCGGCGGTGGCGGCCACCTTCCCAGAGAAGAGCAGCCCCTGTCCGCCGAAACCGGCGAACATTATGCTCGTCGTGCTCATGCCTCTTTCCGCCTCCTTTCGGCTGGGTCCTTATAGATCCCGAGGGGGTAGTAGGGGATCATGTTCTTCCGGAGCCACTCCATCGAGTCGATGGGGGAGAGCCCCCAGTTCGTAGGGCAGGTCGAGAGCACCTCCACTATCGAGAACCCCCCTCCGGCGAGCTGCAGCTCGAACGCGCGCTTTATGGCGGACTTCGCGCGCCTGATGTTCTGTATGCAGTCCGAGGAGACGCGCTCCGCGTAGGCGACTCCGTCCAGAGTCGAGAGCATCTCGCAGACCCGGATCGGGAATCCGGCGGAGTCCACGCTGCGCCCGTAGGGGGACGTCTGGGTGACCTGTCCCGGCATCGTCGTCGGGGCCATCTGTCCACCGGTCATCCCGTATATGGCGTTGTTGACGAATATCACGGTTATGTTCTCGCCCCGCGCGGCCGCGTGAATTATCTCGCCGGTTCCGATTGCGGCCAAGTCTCCGTCCCCCTGATAGGAGAAGACCACGGCGTCCGGCAGGGCCCTGCGGATGCCGGTCGCCACCGCGGGCGCGCGTCCGTGCGGCGCCTGAACCATGTCGAAGCTGAAGAAGTCGACCGCCATCACGGCGCATCCGACAGGGGCCACTCCGACGGTCCTCCCCTCTACGCCAAGCTCCATCACGCTCTCCGCCACGAGCTTGTGGATTATGCCGTGCGAGCAGCCGGGGCAGTAAGAAAGCGGGGCGTCGGTCAGTCCTGCCGACTTTTCATACACGACCGTCATCTTGGGGCTCCCTCCTTCGCAATCCTCAATATCTCCGCCGTTATCTCGGGCGGCGTCGGGACCATGCCGCCGGTGCGGCCGTAGAAGTGGACCGGCCTGCTGTGCTCTATGGCGAGCCTCACGTCGTCCACCATCTGCCCCATGCTCATCTCGACCGTGAGCACCGAGGCGGCGCGGGCGGCGGCCTCGCGTATCTCCCTCACGGGGAACGGCCAGAGCGTTATCGGGCGGATGAGGCCCGCCCTCGTCCCGGATTTTCTGGCAGAGTCCACCGCGCTCCTGGCTATGCGGGCCGTAGCGCCGTACGCCACGACCAGAACGTCAGCGTCGTCCGTCATGTACTCCTCAGCCCTCGTCTCCGCACTCTCTATGCGATGGTATCGCTCGAACCTGGCCAGCACCTTCTCCTCGAGCACCTCCGGCTGAAGGAACAGCGAGTTGACGACGTTGTGCGGACGCCCGTTCCCGTGCCCGCAGGCGGCCCAGTCCTTTTTTGCCGTCGTGCCCGCGCCCTCCGGGGGGAGGATGATTGGCTCCATCATCTGCCCGAGCAGGCCGTCGCCCAGTATCATGGCGGGCACCCTGTATTCCTCCGACTTGTCGAAGGCGTCGAACACTAAAGTTGCCATCTCCTGCACGGACGATGGCGCGAAGACCAGGATGCGAAGGTCGCCGTGCCCGGGCGACTTCGTGGCGAGCCAGTAGTCTGACTGAGAGGGCTGTATCCCGCCGAGCCCGGGGCCGCCGCGCTGGATATTCACGATAACGCAGGGGAGATCCGAGCCCGCGAGGTATGAGATGCCCTCCGATTTAAGCGATATGCCTGGGGACGAGGACGACGTCATGGCCCTCACCCCGGCGGCCGAGGCGCCCAGCACCATGTTTATCGCGGCGAGCTCCGACTCGGCCTGCAGGTACGTCCCGCCGACCTGGGGCATCCTCCGCGACATGTACGCCGCTATCTCAGTCTGAGGGGTTATGGGATATCCGAAGTAATGCCTGCAGCCGGCCCTGACTGCCCCCTCGGCCAGGGCGTCGTTTCCCTTCATGAGTTCCCTTTCAGCCATCTGCCTCACTTCCTCTCCACTCTGATGGCGCTGTCGGGACATATCGTGGCGCACATGGCGCAAGCCAGGCACGAGCTCATGTCCGACACAGCGGACGGATTGTATCCCCTCCCGTTTATCCTGCTCCTGTCTATGAACAGGATCTTCTTGGGACAGACCGGCACGCACAGGCCGCAGCCCTTGCAGACGATCTCGTCGATGATCACCGTATTTGCCACGACATTACCGCCTTTCTGGATTTAATGACTGATCCCCTAGTAGGAGGCAGGGGCTTCCTCTCCGCGCAGGACCCTGAGCGCCCCCATTGCGAGCGACCGGAGCTCGTCCTCTCCCGGATAGATCATCAGGGGAGCGACGCCCCGGACCCTCGGCTCGATCTCGTCGGTGAATCGCCTCGAGTGCGCTATCCCGCCCGTTAAAACTGTGGCGTCCACGTCGAACCCTAGCACGGAGGCCATTGCGCCTATTTCCTTCGATATCTGGTACGCCATCGCCTCGACGACGAGCCGGGCCCTGGCGTCCCCGCCGTCGATCATTTCGTAGGCCGCCCTCATGTCGTTGACGCCTATGTAGGAGATCATCCCGCCGCGCCCCGTCACGAACCCGATCATCTCATCCTCCGTGTACTGACCGGAGTAGCACATGCGTATGACGTCCTCGGCCGGCAGCGCGCCGCACCTCTCCGGGGAGAACGGCCCCTCCCCGTACAGCGCGTTGTTGACGTCGATGACGCGCCCGTACCTGTGCGCGCCCACGGAGATGCCCCCGCCCATGTGGGCTACCACGAACCTGCCGTCCTCGTACCTCATGCCGAGGTCGGCCGCGCACGCCCTGGCGGCGGCCTTCGCGTTGAGCGCGTGAAACGTGCTGCGCCGCTCTATCATGGGGATGCCGCTTATCCTGGCGACCGGCTCCATCTCGTCCACGGACACCGGGTCGACGATGTACGCTGGTATTCCGTATTTTTCCCCCATCTCGCGGGCTATGATGCCGCCCAGTGTGGACGCGTGAGACGATGCCTTCTTGTCCTCGAGGTCCCGCATCATTGCGTCGTTCACTATGTAAGTGCCGGACGGAATCGGACGCAGCAACCCCCCGCGGCCGACGACCGCACTGAGGTCGGCGCCCGATATCCCATGATCGTCCAGCATGGCGGTGACCGCGGACACCCTCGCCCCGTACTGATCCAGCAGCCCGCGTCCGGCCGACGCGAGTTCTCCCGGCCGATGCCTTATGACGCTTGCCGCCAATTCCTCCTCGTCCCTGAAGACGCCCGCCTTCGTCGACGTCGATCCAGGATTGACGGCGAGTATGAGAAACGATGCATGTTCCACCGTGCGATCCTCCCCCCGGCGTCTGTGCCGGACAGCGGGCATACAGCCGCATATAACCCGAAAATTTATAATGAACAACGGTGCGTCGCGCGACTTTGTTTTGTAGAAATGATTATACAGGAACGGCGAGATTTGTGTAACGTGTTTAAATGGAATAATATGTGAATCATCACTAATTCAATTGGTTATAAATTTTCGCCCAGTCAATTCTTATGGTAAATAGTTTATGTATATTATATTTCTCCCAAAGCGCCCGCTAACGTTGAGCGCCCACTCCTGGACGCACGGGCAGGACCTTGGGGCTCCGCCCCAAACCCCGCCAGGGAGCGCAGCTCCCTGGACCCTATTTTTATTTTTTTGGTTTTCGCCCGGCGGGCGGAAACAAAAAAACCGGCGGGGGGTCCAGGTGGCACTGCCGCCTGGCGGGGTGTGGGGCGGTGCCCCAAGGTCCTGCCCGCGCGGCCGCGGGGGGGCGCTCGA
>JAISRP010000257.1 GCA_031273585.1 Synergistaceae bacterium | reverse complement strand
GTTCCGCCGATGATCTTGTCGACCCACTCGTAACCCTTGTGCCCTTCGAGCGGCTCCACCTCCAGTATCACGTCTCCGTACTGACCGTGACCGCCGGACTGGCGCACAAACCTCCCCTGGGCCCTTGCGGGGGTCTTTATGGCCTCGCGGTAAGCGACCTGGGGACGGCCCACCCGCACCTCGACGTTGAACTCGCGCTTCAGCCTGTCGACAATTATCTCGAGGTGAAGCTCGCCCATGCCAGCTATTATCGTCTGTCCGCTCTCCTCGTCGACGGAGACCCTGAATGTCGGGTCCTCCTCCGAGAGGGCCTCCAGGCCCTTCGAGAGCTTTATCTGGTCCGCCTTGCTCATGGGCTCGACCGCCAGGTCTATGACCGGCTCAGGGAACACGAGGTTCTCCAGTATCACCGGCGAGTCCTCAGAGCAGAGGGTGTCTCCCGTCCGTACCTGTTTCAAGCCCGGGATCGCAACGATCATGCCGGCGCCCGCGTGGTCGAGCTCCTCCCGTTTGTTGGCGTGCATGCGCAGTATTCGCCCCACGCGCTCGCGCTTGCGGGTCGTCGAGTTGTAGACCGCGCTGCCGTTTGTTATGGACCCCGAATAAATCCTGCAGAAGGCGAGCCTGCCGACGAAGGGGTCGACCATTATCTTGAACGCCAGAGCCGCGAACGGGGCATCCTCGTCCGGCGTGACGTTCAGATCTTTTTCCTCGTCGTCCGGGTGAACCCCGTGCACAGGGGGAAGGTCCAGGGGACTCGGGAGATAATCGACGACGGCGTCGAGGAGCGGCTGCACTCCCTTGTTCTTGAACGCCGAGCCGCAGAGGACGGGGACGATGGATAGGGAGATCGTGTTGCGGCGCAGGGCGCTCTTTATCATATCGACCGAGACGTCCTCGCCCTCCAGGAAGAGGTTCATTATGTCGTCGTCAAAATCTGATAGCGACTCGATCATCGAGTCGCGCACGACCTTGGCCTCCTCGAGGAGCTCAGGCGGGATATCTGCCCTCCTGTACTCCTGCCCGAGGTCGTCCTCGTACACTATCGCCTTGAATTCGACTAAGTCGACCATGCCGACGAAGCCGTCCTCGACGCCTATGGGAATCTGTATCGGAACCGCCCTGGCACCGAGCCTGGTCCGCATCTCGCCGACCACCGCCATGAAGTCGGCCCCGACGCGGTCCATCTTGTTTATGAATGCTACGCGCGGCACGTGATACTTGTCCGCCTGACGCCACACCGTCTCAGACTGGGGCTCGACGCCCCCCACCGCGCAGAAGACCGACACGGCGCCGTCGAGCACGCGCATTGAACGCTCCACCTCCACCGTGAAATCCACGTGCCCGGGCGTATCAATTATATTGATAAGAGAATCGCCCCAATGACACGTAGTGGCGGCCGACGTTATCGTTATGCCGCGCTCCCGCTCCTGCTCCATCCAGTCCATGGTGGCCGCGCCCTCGTGCACCTCTCCGAGCCTGTGCTTGCGCCCAGTATAGAACAGTATGCGCTCGGTAGTCGTCGTCTTGCCGGCGTCGATATGTGCTGCTATGCCTATGTTGCGGATAATTGCCAGATCGTTTTTCGACATTTACGAATACTTCCCCACCTAATCAGACGGACGATCATAACCGCCCGTTGCCGTCCAAACCGCGTCATGCTACCAGCGATAGTGAGCAAACGCCCTGTTTGCCTCTGCCATGCGATGAGTGTCCTCGCGCTTCTTGACTGAGCCGCCCTCGCCCTTGCACGCATCCGCCAGCTCGCGCGCGAGGCGCTCAACCATCGGGATGCCCTTGCGGGAGCGGGAATACTGAATGATCCAGCGGATTGCGAGCGCCTGAGCCCTGGCCGGGCGAACCTCGACCGGCACCTGGTACGTGGCGCCGCCGACCCTGCGGGGCCTGACCTCGATCTGGGGCCTCACGTTGTTCATGGCCTTCTCGTACACCTCGGCCGGCTCTATGTTGAGCCTCCCGGCCGCGATTTCTAGCGCGCCGTACATGATCCGCTCCGCAACGCTCTTCTTGCCGTCCAACATGAGACAGTTCACGAACTTCGCTATGGAAGCGTCGGAATACACCGAGTCCGGGGGTGTTATCCTAGGCTTGACATGCCCTTTACGCGGCATAAATCATGCTCCTCTCTTCTCGTTCAATGCCCGGAGTGCCGAACATTACTTCTTGGGCGTCCTAGCGCCATACTTGGAGCGGCTCTGCTTGCGGTTCTCGACTCCGCCGCAGTCGAGGGTTCCGCGGATTATGTGATAACGGACGCCCGGCAGGTCCTTGACGCGCCCGCCGCGGACGAGAACGACCGAGTGCTCCTGAAGGTTGTGCCCGATGCCCGGAATATAAGCCGTCACCTCGATCCCGTTTGTGAGGCGCACGCGGGCGACCTTGCGAAGGGCGGAGTTCGGCTTCTTAGGTGTCACGGTATATACTCGCGTACAAACCCCCCGGCGCTGCGGATTCTCCTGAAGCGCAGGAGCCGTGGAGCGCGTCCTCTTATCCTTGCGTCCATGCCTGATGAGCTGTTGGATACTTGGCAAATTGCTTCCTCCTTCCTGATCGAAAATAAGCTAAAATCTATAAACAGATGATGTCGCCTACCCTAACGCAACGGACCGACCCAGCGTCCGCGCAGCACAATAGTACAATGCCTTCCCTAGAGCGCAGAAGTACCGAGAAATATTATCAGCGATGAAGGCCGCTGTCAAGCAGAATCTGAATCCCTTGTCGGAATTATCCTGTGTCCCTGTGTCCCTGTGTCCTTCCAAATCCACAGGTTCGAGACCGCGGGCGGCGTCCCAGGGTCTTGCCCGCGGTGCGCGGCATCGAGCCGGCGATCCCTCAGCCCCACAGGGGCGTCGGGTAAATTCCGGCCTTGTGCTTCTCCGATATCGCGCTTGCCACGCCGGCCCTGTCCTCCCTGTAGGTGATGCCGTACCAGTTGTCGGCGCTCTCCAGAACCTTGACGTCAGCCCTGCCGCTCTGGAGCAGGCTGCCAATCTCTGTCGGCAGCAGGAACTCGCACTTCATCGGGTCGAGCGGCAGATTTTTGTCGAGAAACCCGGGGAAATCCCGCTCGGCCTCGTCCATGAAACCCGTGTCCAACCCCCAGAAGTTCATGGATACCAGGGTGCCGGCCGGGATGCCGGACCACGTCATCCCCTTGTCCTCTGAAAACCTGGCCCCTGAGGGAGTCCGCTCGACCATGGTCCTCTCGACGATGCTGGAGAGGTACCCTCGCCCGTCGGCGCCGCATATTCCCCTGGCTACGCTTCCGGCGTCCGGCATGGTGTTCTCTATGCGATACCCCACCATTGCCAGGTGAAGCCGGTCCTCGTGCCTCCTCGGGATGGAGAGCCAGTCGAATATCGTCCTGAACGCGGATGGCCCGTAATAATCGTCGGCGTTGATTACGGCAAACGGGCCTCGCAGCATTTCCTTAGCGGAGAGCAGAGCCTGTGTCGTGCCCCACGGCTTCGTCCTCCCCTCGGGGACGCGGTACCCGGCGGGGAGTTG
>JAISRP010000168.1 GCA_031273585.1 Synergistaceae bacterium | reverse complement strand
GTGTGGGCGGAGCCCACGGTATGCTATTCGAGAACTTGAGGAGGACTTTTGTCCTGAGGAAGGTAATTTATCTTGCGGCGGCTCTGTGCGTGATTATGACGGTTTTGGGCGGAGTTTCGTCCGCGGCGGGTCCGGAGTATACCGTCAGGGTTGGCTCGATAGTGTCTGAAACGCACCCGGACATCCTCGCCATGAAGGATGTCTTCGTGCCGAGGGTCGAGGGCGAGTCCGGCGGGAGGATCAAGGTGGAGCTGTACCCGAACGCGCAGCTCGGCGGCGACAGGGAGATGACGGAGGCCGTGCAGTTGGGGACGCTTCACATGGCCATCCCCGCGAGTTCAGCCATGGCCGGCTTTGACAAGAGGATTCAGGTTCTGGACCTGCCGTACCTCTTCACCAGCAGGGAGACCGCCTTCGAGGCGCTGGACGGCGAGCTGGGGCGGAAGATAGACGAGTACCTTCTGGAAAAGGGCTTCCGGAACCTCGGCTACCAGGAGAACGGCATGAGGCATGTTACTAATAATAAGAAGCCGGTCAGGACGCCGGAGGACCTGAGGGGCGTAAAAATTCGCACGATGGAGAACCCGATGCACATAGCGTACTTCAAGGAGCTGGGCGCCAACCCGACCCCTATGAGCTGGGGCGAGCTCTACACTGCGCTGCAGCAGGGAGTGGTGGACGCGGAGGAGAACCCATACGCGATAATAGCGGACGGCAAGTTCAACGAGGTCCAGAAGTACGTGTCAGAGACGGGGCATGTATTTTCCGTGACGCTCCTCGTGGCGAATAAAAAGTTCATCGACGATCTCCCGGAGGACCTCCGAGCGATCATAGTAAACGCGGCCAAGGACTGCGCCGTTGCCCAGAGGAAGATGATCGCCGACATGGAGAGCGGTTTCAAGGAGGAGATGATCTCAAGCGGCATGGAGGCCAACGAGCTCTCTGCCTCGGACAAGAAGCCGTTCGTCGACGCCACTGCCGCGGTCTATTCGCAGTTCGAGGGCGAGCTTGGCAAGGAGATAATGGACCTCGCGAGGAAGGCCCAGAAGTAATGAACGCGCCGGAGACGCGCGGTTTCGTCCCGGGAGATGGCGGCGAGTGACGATAAGAAAATTCGTGAACAACATCGAGGAGTACCTGTGCGTGTGGGGCACGGCGTTCATGACAGCCGTCGTCTTCATGCAGGTCATCATGAGGTACGTATTTGCCAACTCCCTCTCGTGGAGCGAGGAGTTCGCGCGGTTCACGTTCCTCTGGATCTCCTGGATAGGCGCCAGCTACGCGGTGAGGGAGAGCAGCCACTTCAGGGTCGAGATGTTCGTCAATATCATAAAGGGCGACGCCCGCAGATACTTCGAGCTGTTCGTGCTCGCGGCGTGGTTTTTGTTCTGCTTCATCCTCGCGTGGTACGGAACGCGGCTCGTGGCCTTCCTGGCGGACACCGGGCAGACGTCGGCCGCCATGCGCATCCCGATGTACTGGCCCTACGCGTCGGTCCCGGTCGGCTGCGCGATGATGTGCGTCAGGCTCGTCATCGAGATGAGGAAGGTGTGGCGGGGCGCGAGGGCCGGCGGCTCATCGGCCGAGGGGGGAGCGTAGTTGGCTGAGTCCCTGATACTGTTTGCCATAATGATAACCTGCATTATGCTGAGCATCCCCATAGGCATCACGCTCGGGATATCGACGGGTATCTGCCTCTGGCTCTTCTCCGACATCTCCCTGATGATGGTGGCACAGAAGGCCGCGACCGGGCTCGACTCGTTCCCCCTGCTGGCGATACCGTTTTTCATACTCGCCGGGTCCCTGATGAGCGCCGGGGGCATAGCCAGGAGGATAGTGAACTTAGCGGACAGCCTCATAGGGTTTGTGACGGGCGGGCTCGCGATGGTAACGGTGCTCGCCTGCATGTTCTACGCCGCCATATCCGGCTCCGGGCCCGCCACTGTCTCCGCGATAGGGTCGTTCATGATACCGGCCATGAAGGAGCGCAGGTACGACTCGGCGTTTGCGGCAGCGATCACCGCGACGGCCGGCACCATAGGGGTCATAATCCCGCCCAGCATACCGTTCGTAATTTATTGCGTCGTGGCTCAGGCATCCATCGGGGACATGTTCATAGGCGGCATAATACCTGGCATCATCATAGGCGCCGCCCTCATGCTCGTGTGCCTCGTCACCGCCAGGAGGAGGGGCTACGTCAGCTCATCCACGCCCCCGACAGCAAAGGGGGTGGCCCGTGCGTTTCGCGAGGCGATCTTCGCCCTCATGGTCCCTGTCATAATTCTGGGGGGTATCTACAGCGGGATATTCACCCCCACCGAGGCCGCGGTCGTGGCAGTCGTCTACTCCATAATAATAGGAAAGTTCGTGTACCGGGAGCTGGACAACGCCGCCATCTACGAGGCGTTTCGCGTGTGCGGGCTTATAAACGGCGCGATGGAGTTCATGATAGGCCTTTCCATGGCGTTCGCGGCATATCTCGCCATGCAGCAGATACCGGCCGCAATGGCCTCCTGGCTCCTCGGCCTGTCCGACAGCCGGTTCGTCATACTGCTCGTCATAAACGTGATCCTGCTCGTGCTGGGGTGCTTCGTCGACAACATAGCGGCCGTGATCATACTGACCCCCATACTGCTGCCGGTCGTGAAGAGGCTCGGGGTGGACCCGATCCACTTCGGCCTCATAATAACGGTCAACCTCGCCTGCGGATTCGTCTCGCCGCCCTACGGGATAAACCTGTTCGTCGCCTCGGCGATCTCAGGCGAGAGCATAGAGGACCTGTCCGCAGCGGTCCTGCCGTCCTTCATCGCGCTCGTGGCGTGCCTCATGCTGTTCACGTACTTCCCGGTGCTGACAATGGGGCTGGTTAATCTGGCGAGGTGAGCCGGGAGCGCTTCGGCGTCCGGGCTCGCAGGAGGTTCAGTGGTTTTTACGAAGTAGGCGAAAAAACTGATTATTAAATGTACGCATAAATTATAATAATGTAAGAAGGCGCAAAACCTCGCGCCTCTTCCCGTTCAAAAAAGCGATTATTTTGGTTCCGGCGAGCGTCATGGTCCGGTAGGTTAAGTTTCAACGGAGATGTGAGGAGGAGTAATTTTAATGAAAAAGATGTCAGTTCTCGTGGTGGTCCTTGCCGTAATTCTGTCCGCGGTCGTTCCCTCGGTCGGCGTTTCAGCGGATTCCCCGGTTAAGCGCTCTGATTACTTCATCACCGTGCTGACCGGTCCGTCAAGCGGCATTTACTTTCCGATAGGCGGGGCGTTTTCCACGTTCATAGGCGGCCTCGGCTACAAGACGTCCGCCACCGCGACCGGCGCCACGGCCGAGAACATAAACGCGCTTCAAACCGGACAGGGCGAGATGGCGATAGCGATGGCCGACTCCGTCATACAGGCGGTCGAGTCCTTCGGCGCATACGAGGGTCAGCCGCCAGCGAAGGAGCTTCGCGCAATGATGGGGCTGTGGCCGAACTACTGTCAGATAGTTACCACCGCTGACTCAGGCATAAAGTCGTTTAAGGACATCAAGGGCAAGCGGGTCGGCGTCGGCGCGCCGAACTCCGGCGTGGAGCTGAACGCCCGCATGATGTTCGAGGCAAACGGCATGACTTACCAGGACTGCCGGGTCGATTACCTAAGCTACGGCGAGGCCATCGACCAGATGAAAAACGGCCTCTGCGACGTTGCGTTCGTCACGTCGGGGCTGGGCAACGCCACCATCCTTGAGCTGGGAACGAGCAAGAAGATCTCGTTCGTCCCGGTCGAGGGCGAGGCGCTCTCCAACCTGATCAAGAAATATCCCTTCTACATAGAGGCCAAGATCCCGGCCGCAACCTACGGCACCGACTCCGACACGACGACGGCAGCCGTCATGAACATAATGTTAGTCGACGAGAAGCTGCCGGAGGACGTCGTGTACGACCTGCTCGAAAACATCTACTCCCCGGCGGGTCTCGAGGCGATAGGCGGGTCGCATAACACCGCCAAGGTGAACATCATGCTTGAGACGGCCCTGAGGGGCATCGAGGGAACCTCCGTCCCGTTACACGACGGCGCGGTAAAGTTCTACAAGGAGAAGGGGCTGCTTAAATAACTCAAGCTGGAATTTTCCACGTGTTCTCACAAAACACAGCCCGGCAGGGGAGGCGCGCGGGCGCTTCCCCTGTCCGGGCAGTATGCGCGGCGTTTCTTCTGGTCATGTGCCATGCCGCATGGGGCGCGGACATGGTCATGCGCATCAGCGACTGGAGGACCGGCGAGGTGTACGCGGAGGCGCCGGCCGCGGCGGGCGCCTCGGTCTTCTTCGGCTGGATCCACTCGCTGGAGAGGATACCCTGGAACGAGTACTACCACATAGACGAAAATTACAACCTGATCCTGGACGCCATCACATTTCCGGCCTTCGGGGCCGGAATCCCCGAGAACAAGGGGCGCGTCTGCTACGTGAAGGACGGCCTGATCCACATGGAGGAGATCGGCCAGGAGTTCAGGGAGCTCGTATGGCTCAACTCACACACCGCGACGAGGGACATCATGCTCGATGGCAGGCGCATATCGAGCGGAGGAGAGCTGCCGCACCACGCGAGATTACGTCTCATAATAGAAGGGGTTGACGCTGATGGAGCTAAAAGATGACGGCAACATTGTAATAAACGAGAGCTTTCGCTCGAGCGTCGGCGCTTCCGGGGAAGCGTCAGGCGACGATATCGTCAAAGTCCGCGTGAACGTCCCCGAGGGCATGGACATCTCGAGGATAGAGGACGAGGACATCTCCAAGGCGATGGACGGGGTCCTGACGAGGGAACAGCAGGAGCTCATAGAGAAGCTGGACAAGGAGGCGAGCGTGAGGACGCTCGAGAACCCGTTCATGTCCAGGCTCTTCTACCTGGCCTGCATAGCCGTGTCACTGTATCACTTCGTCACATCATTCGTCGGAACGCCGGTGGTCCACAAGCACCGCGCGCTGCACGTCGCCATGATGCTGATCCTCGGGTTCATAATGTACCCGTTCTGCAGGAGGAGCAACTATAAGAGGGTGTCGCTGGTCGACTGGATTCTGATAGCGCTGTCGGCCGCCGTCCCCATCTATGTATGGGTCGAGTACGCCGGCATAATAAGCAGGGCGGGGAGGCCAAATACCCCGGACCTGATAATGGCAACCATCCTGGTGGTGCTCGTGATGGAAGCGTCCAGGCGCATGGCGGGCTGGGCTCTCCCGATCCTGAGCCTCGTCTTCATAGTGTACGGCCTGTACGGCCGCAACCTGCCCGGGATGTTCGGCCACAGGGGCTACACCTGGCTCCAGCTCTCAAACCACTTCTTCGCCAACACCGAGGGCATATACGGCTCCTCCGTCAGCGTGGCGGCGAGCTACATATTCCTGTTCATCCTATTCGGCGCGGTCATGGGCAAGTCCGGCATGGGCTCATTCTTCAACGACATTGCGATGGCCCTGGCCGGGCATACGAAGGGCGGCCCCGCGAAGGTCTCCGTCATAGCATCGGGGCTGCTGGGCTCCATAAACGGCTCCGCCGTTGCAAACGTGGTCACGACCGGCGCGTTCACGATTCCTCTTATGAAGAGGACGGGGTATTCGAGCGATTTCGCCGGAGCGGTGGAGGCCACGGCATCGGTCGGCGGACAGCTTCTCCCGCCGGTCATGGGGGCCGCAGCCTTCATAATGGCTGAGATCCTAAGCGTGAAGTACTCAGTGATAATCGTCCACGCGGCAATCCCGGCGCTCATATACTACCTTGGCATAATCATCCAGGTGCAGCTCCGCGCCGGAAAAAACAACCTCGTTGGCCTGTCGAGGGACAAGCTGCCAAAACCCTGGCTCGTGATGAAGGACAAGGGACATCTCCTGATCCCGATAGCCGTCCTGATTTACCTCTTGCTCTTCTCCGGCACCACGGTGGTCTACTCCGCCGTCATCACGATAATAGTGACTGTCGTCATCGCGTGTCTCAAGAAATCGACCAGGATGAGCGTCAGAGATATATGCGACTCCTTCGCGGAGGGGGCCAAGGCGACGGTTCCGGTGGCGATGGCCTGCGCCTGCGTTGGCATCATAGTCGGAGTGACGTCAAAGACCGGGTTTGGGCTCACGATGGCCAACGCGATCATAGCCTTGGGCCATCAGAACCTGCTCTTCACCCTGGTCTTCACCATGATCACCTGCATGATACTGGGGATGGGGGTTCCGTCCATCCCAGCCTACATCATCACAGCCACGATAGCGGCGCCGGCACTGTCGAAGCTGGGCATTCCTCCGATCGCCGCTCACATGTTCGCGTTCTACTTCGCGATGTTCGCGAACCTGACGCCCCCTGTCGCGCTAGCAGCGTTCGCGGCTGCCGGCTTGTCCGGCGGAGATCCGATGAAAACGGGATTTGCCGCAGTGAAGCTGGCGATAGGCGGATTCATAGTCCCCTACATGTTCATCTACTCGCCTCAACTTCTGCTGATCAACACGTCGTTCTTCGAGGGAGTGCGTGTCGCGATCGGCGCCTGTTTCGGCGTGTTCATGATCGCATCTGCCGTGGAGGGCTATCTTTTCACCAGGATAAACCCGCTGCTCAGGATCGTATCGTTCATGGGGGCGCTGTGCCTCATCGACAGCGGCCTTTATACAGACGCGATAGGGGTTGCGATCCTGGCGGCGCTGATCCTCATCCAGAGGCTCCTCTCAAAGCGGAGCCCTGTGGCCGGGGCTTGTTGAAAAAGGCGATGCGCCAGGCTCTCATTTAAGGAAGCGCCGATTTGTCGTCCGCCGCCTGAGAAGATAAGGTTAAAATCGGGCGACCGCTATTGTTTTGATGGCGGACTGTCGATGGGACGATAAACAGGCCCTTGCTTTATTCCAACTTCCTGCCGCAAAAGTGTGTCAAGCGTCTGAGAAAATGTCCGCAAAAACGAGGTCAATTCGTCTGTGAAAATGTCCTCTTTCGGGATCGAACACCCGGCGTACATTTCCGTGCGCAGGGTGTTTAGCCTCAACAGC
>JAISRP010000158.1 GCA_031273585.1 Synergistaceae bacterium | reverse complement strand
GGGCGTGGGCGGCGCCCACGGTCTTGACCTGCGATTTTTGTGACTGAGAGGGAGGGGGGTATGGCAATGATACTGGTGGGAAACGGGACGGTCGTAACGCGCGACGAGGAGCGGCCGATCTTGAGGGATGGCTGCGTCGCGATTGACGGGAACGTCATAGTCTGCGTCGGGGGCTTGGCGGAGACGAGGGCCAGGTATGACGGGGCGAGGTTTATCGACGCGCGGGGCGGGGTGATAATGCCCGGATTTGTCAACGCGCACATGCACTATTACAGCGCGTTCTCGAGGGGGCTGCCGGGGAAGGGCGCGCCGGCGCAAAATTTTGGCGAGGTCTTAGAGCGCCTCTGGTGGAGGCTGGACAAGGCGCTGTCGCTCGACGACGTCTATTACAGCGCGCTCGTGTGCATGATCGACTGCATAAAGAACGGCACGACCACCGTGATCGACCATCACGCGAGCCCGCTCGCGGCGAGGGGCAGCCTGTTTCGCATAGCGGACGCGGCGAGGGAAACGGGCATCCGGAGCTGCCTCTGCTACGAGGTCTCGGACCGCGACGGGGAGCGGATCGCCAGGGATGGGATAGCGGAGAACGTGGACTTCATCAAGTACGCGAGGGAGGACGGGAGCGGGCTGATAGCCGGGATGTTCGGGCTCCACGCATCCATGACGCTGTCCAGCGAGACGCTCGCGGCCTGCGCCGAGGCAATGGGCGGGCTGGACGCCGGGTATCACGTCCACGTGGCGGAGGGTCCGTCCGACGAGGAGGACTCGGTGAAAAAATACGGCGCGAGGGTGATCGAGCGGTTCAGAGATTTCGGGATCACGGGCGGGAGGTCCATCGCAGTCCACTGCATCCATACGAATCGCGACGAGCAGGAGATTTTGAGGGAGACCGGGACGGCCGTGGTCCACAACCCGGAGTCCAACATGGGCAACGCGGTCGGCTGCTGCCCGGTTCTGGACATGCGCGAGCGCGGCGTGCTGCTCGGGCTGGGAACGGACGGATACGTGAGCGACATGCTGCAATCCTACAAGATCGCAAACGCCCTTCAAAAGCACGAGAGGCGTCATCCGAACGTCGCGTGGGCCGAGATCCCGGAGATGCTGTTCGCGAACAATCCGGAGATAGCCGGGCGTTACTTCGACATACCGATGGGCCGTCTGCGGCCGGGATACTCGGCGGACGTCATAGCGCTGGATTACGATCCGCCGACTGAGATGACGGGAGATAACGTCAACGGACACCTGCTGTTCGGCGCAAGCGGGCGATGCGTCAGGACCACGATCGCCCTGGGGAGGGTGCTCATGGAAAACGGCGAGCTGACCGGAATCGACGAGCGGGGAGTCATCCAGAGGGCCCGGGAGTGCTCTAAGAGAGTGTGGGAGAGATTTTAGGGAGGGGAGTTTTTTTTATGTCCAGCCACATGAGACCGCAGCCCTTCGGCAAGCTGATTGAGTGGATTCTGGCCGAGTATCGGGAGAACGGGAGCATCTTCGGGATTCCCAAGTCCATGTTTTACACGCCGGACGGCGCGGCGCCGTTCGCGTCGAATCTGTTCGGGGAGCGCCTGTCGGTCCCGATTGGCCCCGCAGCGGGGCCGAACACGCAGCTCGCGCAGAACATAATCTCGAGCTGGCTCTCCGGGGCCAGGTTCATCGAGCTCAAGACCGTTCAGATAATGGACGAGCTGGAGATCGGGCGTCCCTGCATCGACATGGAGGACGAGGGGTACAACGCCGAGTGGTCGCAGGAGCTCAAACTGGAGGAGTCGATCCGGGAGTACGTGAAGGCGTGGGTCATCATCCCGGTTCTGCGCCGCCTGCTGGGGTGGGAGGACTCCGAGCAGGGCGGCGTCATCTTCAACCTGAGCGTCGGCTACAACATGGAGGGCATCCTGGACCCGCGAATGCAGAATTTCATCGGCGCATCGCTCGACGCGAGCCCCATGATCGGGGAGTACAAGGACGAGCTCGCGAAAAAATTTCCCGAGTTCGCGGACGTGGACGTGCCGCCGGGCCTGACTAACAGCTGCACGCTGTCTACGATGCACGGGTGCCCGCCCGACGAGGTGGGCCGCATCGCCGAGTACCTCCTGACCGAGCGCGGGCTCCACCTGACGGTAAAGCTCAACCCGACCTTGATGGGGCCGGATTTTGTGAGACCGCTGCTCAACGATACACTCGGCTACGCGGAGACCTGGATCCCGGACTCGGCTTTCGAGCACGACCTGAAGTACGGCCAGGCCGTGGAGATAATAAAGAGGATGAAGGTGCTGTCCGCGATACACGGGAGGTTCTTCGGGGTCAAGCTGAGCAACACTCTGGCGGTGCGAAACCACAGGGGTGTGATGCCGGGCGGCGAGATGTACATGTCCGGGCGGGCGCTCTACCCCATAACCGTGAACCTCTGGAACAGCCTGAACAGGGATTTTGGAGGGGAGCTCGCGGTCTCCTACTCGGCGGGAGCGGACGCCGTGAACGTGCCCCGTCTGTTCTCCTGCGGCGCGCTCTCTGTGACCATCGCGTCCGACTTGCTGAAGCCCGGCGGCTGTTCGCGCTTCCTGCAGTGCATCGAGAACCTCGGGGATGCCATGAGGGAGCAGGGGGCGGGAAGCCTGGGCGAGTTCGCCTCGGACAAGGATCGAAATCTGTCCCTGGCTGCAGAGGAAGCCCTGTCGGACATGAGGTATAAAAATTCCTACTTCGCGGGCCCTCCCAAGGTCCGGTCGAAACTGGCCCTCTTCGACTGCATCGAGGCCCCATGCGTGGAGAGGTGCGCCGTCTGCCAGGACGTTCCGTCATACGCGCTTCAGATCTCGCGCGGGGACTTCGACGGGGCGCTCATGACGATTTTATCGAAGAACCCGCTGCCCGGCGTGACGGGACACGTATGCACCCACCTCTGCGAGACGGGCTGCACGAGGGCCGACTACGACAGGCCCGTCGGGATCAGGGCCCTGAAGCGTTTCGCTGCGGACAGGGGGCGCGTCGGAACTCCGCGCGTGACGAAAAACGGGTTGAGGGCTGCCGTCATAGGGGCGGGACCGTCCGGGCTCGCCGCCGCGTCATACCTGGCCTTAGCTGGCGTTGCGGTGACGGTCTACGAGGCCCGGGACCGCTCGGGGGGGATGATGGCCATAGCGCCGGCGTTCCGCCTGCCTCGGAGCGTGGTGGAGAGCGACGTGGAGCGCATAATCGCGCTCGGCGTCGACATAAAATACGGCGCTAGGATCACATCCCCGCCTGAGAGCCTGCTGGAGGACGGATTCGACGCGGTCTACGTCGCCTGCGGATTTCCAGGAGACTCGCCGCTCGGGATCGAGGGGGACGATGCTGAGGGGGTGTGGACCGCCCTTGACCTGTTGGAAAGGGTGGCGGACGGCGAATGCCCCGACCTGGGGGACAAGGTCCTCGTCGTCGGCGGCGGCAATACCGCGATGGACGCCGCCCGCACGGCGCGCAGGCTGTCGGGACGCCCGGCGGTCGTCGTCTACAGGAGGACGATCGGGGAGATGCCGGCCACGGATGAGGAAAAATCCCTGCTGTTCGAGGAGGGCAACGAGCTCGTGCCGCTGGCGGCGCCGAGGCGGGTGATCGTCCGCGACGGGCGCGTCGCTGGGCTCGAGTGCGAGCGGACGAGGCTCGGCGCGCCCCAGGCCGACGGGAGGCGCAGGCCGGAGCCGACCGGCGAGACGTTCGTGATGGAGGCGGACTCTATAATATCAGCGATAGGGCAGACCGCGAACTCGTCGGTTTTCGGCGGAACCGGGATCGCCATGGGAAAAAACGGTGCGATTATGACGAACGCAAACGGGCGCACGAACAAGGGCGGCGTATACGCGGGCGGGGACGCCGTCACGGGGCCTGCGATAGTCATCGCGGCCTGCGCCGACGGCAGGAGGGCCGCAAGGGCGATCTGCGCCGAGCTCGGCATCCCAGCCCCCGAGGACGCGCGCCCCGTTTTGCCGTCTGGCGCGGATCTCGAGCGCGCGTACAGGGCCAGGGCGCGCAAAACGAGTCCCGAGACGGAGCCTCACATCCCGGTTGAGAGCAGAGGCGGATTCGACCTGGTAGAGCGGACGCTCGACGAAAATTCGGCGGTGCGCGAGGCGAGCCGCTGCCTCCAGTGCTCCGCCCTGTGCGGTAAGTGCGTGGCAGTCTGTCCGAACCGCGCCAACTACAACTACTCGACGCCGCCCCTGTCCGTCGAGCTGCCGAGGTTCGTCTCGTCGAACGGCGCCATGCGCCCTGTCGCGATGGAGCGCATGTCGGTGAGACAGGGGACTCAGGTCGTCCACGTGGATGACTTCTGCAACGAGTGCGGCAACTGCGGCACGTTCTGCGTTCACGACGGACGCCCCTACATGGACAAGCCCAGGCTGTGCCTCAACGAACACGACTTCGCGTCCCAGGCGGACAACGTCTTTCGCGTGGAGGGCGCGGTGATCCGCCGCAGGGAGGGGGGCAGGGAGGAGAGGCTGACCGCCTCCGGGCGCGGGTACGTCTACGAGTGCCAAAACGCCATCGTGCATCTGGACAGGGGTTACACGGTGCGCTCCGCCGAGGTCAAGGAACCGTTCGACGGCGAGCTGTCGCTGCGGAGCGCGTTCGAGATGTCGGTGCTCTACGACGGAATAAAAAATTCGCTCCCCTGGCTCATAAATTACTGACGAAAAATTTGGAGGATGGCAAGGATGTTGGATTTTAAGAGGATCAACGAACAGGCAAAAAAATACGAGCCGCAGATCTCTGGTTTTCTTCGCGACATGATAGCGATCCCCAGCGAGAGCTGCGACGAGAGGAGGGTGGTGCTGCGCATAAAGGAGGAGATGGAGCGGGCCGGCTTCGATCGAGTCGAGATCGACCCGATGGGCAACATCCTGGGCTACATCGGAAGCGGCGGACGCCTGATAGCGATGGATGCCCACGTTGACACGGTTGGGGTGGGCAACGCGGACAACTGGAAGTTCGACCCCTACGGGGGGTGCGAGGACGGTGAGAAAATCGGCGGACGCGGCGCAAGCGATCAGGAGGGCGGCATGGCCTCGATGGTGTACGCCGGGAGGATAATCAAGGACCTCGGGCTCTTGGGCGACTACACG
>JAISRP010000132.1 GCA_031273585.1 Synergistaceae bacterium | reverse complement strand
ATCGATATATGCAGTCGTAGCGGCGTCCCATGAAAAATCCGCATTCATGCCGTTCTTTATCACGGCGTTCCAACGGGATTTATCCTGATACGCCCCCGTTGCCCTGGATGCGGCCCTGTGAAATTCATCCGTGGAGTAGTCGCTGAAGATATACCCCGTCCCATCGTCGGAGGAGTCGAAGTCTATTACTGTGTCCGCCAGCCCGCCCGTGCCACGCACCACCGGTACCGTGCCGTAGGCCATCGCTATCATCTGAGAGAGCCCGCAGGGCTCGAAGAGCGACGGCATGGCGAGTATGTCGGATCCTGCGTACACCAGGTGAGACAGGTCCTCGTCGAAATCCGTGAGGCACCAGAAGTGCTCCGGGTACCTCTCCCTGAACTGCCTGGCCCAGTCCTCGTACTGCTGCTGACCGGAACCAATCACGACCGCCCGGCAGCTCTCGGCCAGCATCCATTCGAGCGCGGTGAACAGGATGTCCACGCCCTTCTGCTGCACGAGCCTGCCGACGAAGGCTATTATCGGCCTGCCGTCGTCCTCCCACCCGCACACTTCGAGCAGTTTTCTCCGGCAGGCGGCCTTGCCTGATATGTCGCCCGGGCTGTAGTTGGCCGGGATCAGCGGGTCGGTCTTGGGGTTCCAGATGTCGTAATCGATCCCGTTAAGGATTCCGTGCAGCTTGCCCCTCAGGGAGCTGAACACCCCGTGCAGCCCGAAGCCCCCGTCGATGGTCTGTATGTCCCAGGAGTAGTGGGGGCTCACCGTCGTGATGACGTCAGAGGAGAGGACGCCCCCCTTTATTATGTTTGCCTGCCCGTAGAACTCGAGCCCGTCCAGCGAGAACGAGTCCCTCGTCAGACCCCACGAGTTGAGGAAGGACGAGTCGACGATGCCCTGATGAGCCAGGTTGTGTATCGTGAGCACCACGTCGTAGTTCGGCCGCAGCGCCCTATAATGTCTGTGCCAGCGGAGGGCTATGGGGACTATCGCGGTCGACCAGTCGTGAACGTGGATGATATCCGGCTGCCAGCCAGTGCTTCCCGGCAGCTCCAGCGCCGCTAGGGAGAGGAATACGAACGGCAGGAGGGACGACTGGGTGAGCACAGTCGGGTATATCCTGGGGTTCGTGAACAGCTCGGGCTGATCCAGCAGGTATACCGTGAGCCCATCGAGATCGACCTCGTAAATCGACCCGGAGTACACCCTCCAGTCGATCGCTATATTCACCCTATCCGGCAGAAGCCTGCATCCGCCGCGCCTCTGGGCGCTCTCCATGACGCCGGGGAACAGTGGGAGCAGGACCCTCGCGTCCACGCCGTTCTTTCGGAGCGCCTTTGGAAGCGCCCCCAGAACATCCCCCAGTCCCCCCTGCTTCGCCAGCGGCGCCATCTCCACCGTGACGTGAAGCGCCTTATGGCCGTTGTATAGCCTTCCCATTACACACAACCCTAGTGGCCGCGGAAAATCGTTCCGTAGGCCTTCTCGCAGTACTCCTTGACAACCCTGTGCGTGTTGAAGTAGCTCGCGTTCAACGCTATCGTGCTCTTCATCATCCAAATCCACTTCTTTCTGTCGTTGTAATAAGTGGGGATGACCTTGTCCTCCAGCTTGTTGTAAAGATCTATGGCGTCCTGAGTCTCGTCGTACTCTATCAGCTCCGCCTCCTGGGATATCGGGCCTATTGACCAGCCCGTCGTATCCTCTATCCAGCCCTCTATCCACCAGCCGTCCAGGACCGAGAAGTTAATGACCCCGTTGTGAACGCACTTCATCCCGCTCGTGCCGGACGCCTCCCTCGGGCGGATGGGGGTGTTGAGCCAGACGTCCACGCCCGCCGTCAGAACCTGAGCCAGCTCCATGTTGTAGTTCTCGAGGAACACTATGGGCAGGACCTCTCCGATCTCCTTCGACAGGTCGATTATTCGCTTTATGATACCCTTCGCTGGGATGTCGTGAGGGTGAGCCTTGCCGGCAAATATGAACTGGACCTGTCCGGAGCCCACGTCGAGCAGCCTCTTCACGTCGGTGAAGAGCAGGTCGGCCCTCTTGTAGGTGGCGGCCCTGCGCGCGAACCCTATCGTCAGGATGTCGGCGTCGAACTCGACGCCAGTCTCCTCCAGTACGCGGGCAAACAGGCGCATCTTGGCCGCCTGATGGGCCTTCCAGATGTCCTCCTCAGGAAGCTGAAACGCCTGTATGAGGCGGCTCGGGTCGTTCCTCCAGGCGGGGATGAACCTGTCGTACAGTCGGGCAAAGCCGGGGCACGTCCAGGTCGTCGAGTGCACCCCGTTCGTTATGAAGTCCACGTTATCCGTGCCGAACATCTTCCTGCTGACATCTGCGTGCTTCTTGGAGACGGCGTTGACGTACCTGCTGAACTTGAGCCCGAGGTCCGTCATGGAGACGCCGCTCCCCCCGAGCATCCTGCGGAGCGTGCTCGTGTTGCTCTCGTCGATGACCGTCGTGATCAGGTCGTAGGGGAAGTAGTCGTGTCCCGCCGCGACCGGGGTGTGGGTTGTGAATATGACGTCGTCCCTGACCTTGTCGAAGTCCTCGTACCCGAGCTCGCGGGTCAGCTCAAGGGATATGAAGCCCGCGTGACCTTCGTTCAGGTGGAACGTCTGAATGTTGTTGTATCCGAGGTCCCGGAGCAGCCGCAGACCGGCGATGCCGAGTATCATCTCCTGGCAGAGGCGGTAGCGGTTATCCCCGCCGTACAGCTCCCAGGTGAGGCTCCTGTCGCTCGGGGCGTTGGCGTCTATGTCGGTGTCGAGGAAGTATATCGGAAGGGGGTATCCGGAGTGCCCCATGTAGGTGTACCCCCACGCCCTGACCTGTACGGTGCGCCCCTCGAGGACTATCGTGACCCTGTTGTCGAGCTTGTTCATGAGCTTCTCCGGCTCCCACTCGACCGGACGCTCCACCTGCTGCCCCTCGGGGGTCAGCTCCTGCCGGAAGTAGCCCTTGCGGTAGAGCAGGGTGACGGCCACCATCGGAACGCCCAGATCCGCGGCGCTCTTCAGAATGTCCCCGGCGAGTATTCCAAGTCCGCCCGAGTAGGTCGGAAGATCGTGCGAGATGCCTATCTCCAGCGAGAAGTACGCGACATTCCTGAAAATCGGGTTGCGCTCGAACGTCGAGAGCAGGGAGGAGCTGATATTTTCGCCGTACGTGATCAATGCCATGTTGAGACCTCCAAATCCTTATTTTTTGTGCGCTTCATCTGCCGCAATATTTTATACCCTTTACCGTCAATTCGGAGTGGCAAAGCCGAGCATATTTGTCAACTCGATCACGCTCTCCGGTGGATCCGACTTGTACCCGCCCAGTATGTCCCATATTCTGTTCTGAAGAGTCCACTTGTCTATGTTTATCCCCATGTCGACCGCCATCTTCCACAGGGAGAGTATCTCGGAGCAGCAGTCCTCGTCGTTCTTTCCTACGGACGCCTGAAGTTTATCATGAAACGCGCGCTCCATGACGGGCGCCAGGACGGACACGTCGGGAAAAATTCCGATGCCGTGCGCGTCCTCGATCAGCACCCTCAGTTTCGAGCCCGGCTCGAGCAGGCTCAGAACGTCGTCCGCGTCGTCGATGACGGATTTCAGCCTCTGCCTGTACACGAAGTCGGCGGCCGCCTTCAGGAATGGGGACAGCGCCACCCTCATCGTGCGAAGCTGCACGAGAAGCCTCTGGTTGTCCGCTAGCAGCCCCTCCGCCAGCTCGAGGTGCTCGCGCTCGGCCGACTTCGTGCGCAGGGACGCCACTCCGTCCCTGTCGTTCGCCGACAGGTCGCTGAAGTGCCATGCCCCGTGCTCGAAGGTCTTCTCCAAAAATCTCGATATGGACATGATATCTCCCTCGTAAAAATTTCGCCATATCTCCTTCTGGTCGGGGGGGGATTTTTCCGTGAGCCGGCATACGTCGTCGAGGCCCCCTGTCGAGATCACGGCGGCAGCTCCGCTCCAGCTCTCGAGCGTCCTTATGTCCGAGACCTCCATGTTCGTGACGCAGAGGTTGAAGTCCCCGGACGGAAATTGCCTCGGCTCGGTCCTTGCCCTGAACGTGTAATAGGACCTCTCCCTCGACAGAAGGGCCATCGAGGCCGCGATGTCCCTGATCGAGCGTTTCCACGGTATCACGGTGCGGGTCATGACGTCGTACCCGGTCGGCATATCGACCGTGTTGCCCTGAGCCAGCTTCAGGTCGTTCATGAAGTCCTCCCCGAGCGAGACGCCGGTCACGGATGAGACGTACTCCGTCGCCCTCAGGGCGTAGGCCATTATCTGCCTAGTCTCTATGCCGGACACGTCGTTGAAGAACCACCCGCACGACGTGTACATGAACATGCGCATCCTCTGCGCCTCCATCAGCGAGAGGACCTTCTCGAGATCAGGGGCCGCCAATGCTCCGCAGGCGTCCCTCAGAAATTCTCCCTTTCGCCTTGCCACATCGGACTTGGCCGCGTCCTCGCCGAAGTTCATGAGGTACATTGCGATGGCCTCGTCCCGCAGCTCCCAGGGCGAGTCGCAGTATCGGCTCATCTCGCGCTCGTATATCTCGTCAATCCTGTCCCTGACCTTGTCGAGGGCGTCCCTCAGCGGCTTGCGCCACCTCTGATGCCATCCCGGCTGGCCGCCGGTCTCGCAGCCGCAGTCGCTACGCCAGCGTTCGACGCCGTGCGCGCAGGACCAGGAGGTGTTATCCGCGACGCGGCACTCCCACGCGGCTGGATACCTGTCCAGGAACGACGGTATATTCGTTATGACGGCATCCGGCGAGTTCGACAGCATCTGCGCGGCCCGGGCGAGCGCCATCTCACCGTAGCGGTGGTGATGCCCGTATGTCTCACCGTCCGTCGCTATCACGAGCAGCCTCGGATCAGCGTCGTTCGGCAGCTTCGACAGGAGGGATTCAGCGAAGCGGTCCCCGTTGTAAAGCAGCCCGCCGAATGCTATGTCATGCGCTATGCTGCCGAAGTAGAACACGATCGTGATCCGCGCCCCGGACGGGAGCGTAGCCGCGTAGGGCCTGGTGACGTCGAGCCCGCTGCCGCCAGGCGTCGCCCTCCACGTCCCGCCGGGCTCCTTGACCGCCTCGCACTGATGCGGGGCGAGTATCGTGAACTCGATCCCGGAGGAGGCTAGCGCCTCGAGGGACGCCGTATCGACTGCCGTCTCCGGCAGCCACATCCCGCGCGGACGTCTGCCGAAGCGTGACTCGAAGTCCCTGATGCCCCATATCACCTGGGTGCGGATGTCCCTCTCGGCTGCGAGCGGGAGTATCATGTGGTTGTAGGCCTGAGCTATCGCCCCGCCAGCGCCGAAGGAGTCCGCCGCGATCCGGTCCGCCTCAACTATGCCCGAGGCGAGCGCCGGGTCGTGCCGCGCTATCCAGCTGTGGAGCGTAGGACCCACGTTGAAGCTGATGTGCCTGTAGTTGTTCGTTATATATACTATCTGTCCCCCGGAGCCGAGAAGCCGCGCCGCCATGTTGGGCTTGTAGCACTGCTCGTACACGCACTCGTTCCAGTCGTGGTACGGAGAGGCCGTCGGATCCCTCATGACCGCGTCGAGCCAGGGATCCTCCCTCGGGGGCTGATAGAAATGGGCGTGAACACAAACGCCGTGCATTTGTTGCAATAAAACCACCTCCATCACTTTTTTCATTATACATCAGCGCGCAGACTAAAACTATATTTTAGGAAACCGAGGAATAAAAAAATATGATTGCCCGACTCGCCGCCGCTGTCATCTTTTTCTTGCCGGTCGGCGACGCTCTGGGCCTGCAGTCTTATCTGCCAGAGGAGGATGAGGGAAGAGCAGTGCAGTGGAGCGGCGCTTTTCGCTCGGCGTACTCAATGCACTCACGCTGCGGATGCAACGAAGCCGTCAAGTCGACGTTTCTCTACTTTTCCATAGTGCGAGTTCGTCTGACCTGTGACTCGCTGACGAGGTTTTCCAGACTCAAAGGGCTTGAGGTGTCAGAGGATCAGGCGTGGCAGTGGGCTAACACGCGCAAAGGCTACTGGAGAATATCAGGAAGCTGGAT
>JAISRP010000104.1 GCA_031273585.1 Synergistaceae bacterium | reverse complement strand
GATCCGAAGTGCCCGGACAGCGTCTCCCCCACGCCCTCCGTCACGTCTATCTGCCAGGGCAGGTGGGGCGGGGCGTTTCGCGCGAGGGCCCTGTATACCACATCCCGTTCATTCATCCGATCTGTCCCCCTTTTAAAAGTGCAGGCCCGGCGTCAGAAGCCCGGCCGGAAAATTGTTCGCTGTTTTGAATGAAAAATATTATCAGGTCGTTCATTATCATCTCGGCCGTGTGCGACGTGGGGCTGTGATCGCCCTGGAGATAGTCGACCCCGGGAGCGGCGGGCAGCACCATGTCCGCGAGGCGGGCCAGGCGTGAATTGTTGTCGCTCGTCACGGCGAGGCACCGGAGCCCCTTCTCCCTGGCGAGCTCCACCGCTGTCACCACGTGACCGGTCGAACCGGTGCGCGAGATCGCGAGCACCAGGTCGTTCGAATCCGCCTGGAGGATGTTGTTCACGTAATACTCAGGCGTGCTGAAATACGTGGCTCTGACGCCGCACCTGCTCAAACGGTAGCATATATCCATCGCTATCGGCGACGTGTTCCCAGAGGCGACGGCGTGTACCGTCCTCGCGGACTTTATCATCCCGACGCACGACAGCATGAGCGGCACGTCCAGACTCTCCGCCATGTCCATCGCGTTGGCGGCTATAATCTCCAGAATCCCCCTGACGGAGTCGGGGCGGCGCTGCTTTTGCCTGTTCAGGACGCTCCGCCCCAATTCGTTTGAAATGTGTATTATCATCTGGTAATAGCCGCTGAACTTCGTCCGTTTGCACATTCGCACCACCGTAGCGTCGCTCACTCCGCTCGCCGCGGCAAGCTCGGACACGTTCATCAGCACCGCGTCCGCCGGTTTTTCCAGCAGAAACCTCGCCACCTTTTTCTCGGAGGAGGGCATCTGTTCCAGGCTGCGCCGGATGGTTTCGAGCACCGCTCCGTCCCGCATCGCGCCTCTACAGCCGGTAGTGTTTTGCCCTGTCCGCGTCCGTCGGACAGGTCGATTTTGCGGCTGACAACAGGCCCTTCATGTTCAACAACATGCCGCTACGCCCCCAGATAAAAAAATAAAATTAATAAATCAGCGCTTCCCTAAGTAAAAAGCCAATAATTAAGTGTTCCCTAAGGGACGCCCCGCGTCTTCTGACGAGATGACGGACGCGGGGCGTTCGTTGCTGTTGGTGTTGCCCTGTGATTCGCGACGGCTCCGCTTTACAGGTTATCCTTTGTCAGAACCGAGACGCCGGTGTCGACCGGGTCGGAGGGGACTGTCTTGCCCTCTAGTATCGCTACGGCCGCCTTCATACCCTCGTATCCCATTACACCAGGGTTCTGAGCCATCGAGCCGACGAGGTAGCCGTTTTTGATCAGTTCGCGAATCGCGTCGGACTGGTCGAAGCCGACCCCTATGACCTTCTCGCCGGACTCCTGAATCGCGATCCCTGCGCCGGCCGTCGAGCCCTCGTTGGCGCCGAAGATGCCGACGACGCCCTGAGTGATGAAGTTGGCGCCTATCTCCTTGCTCTTGATGACGTCGCCGTCGCCGTACTGGGTTTCGAGGAACTCGTAGCCCGAGCCCTCAAATGCCCTGCGGAAGCCCTTCTCCCTGAGCGTGTTCGTCACTGTGGCGGCGTTCGGGTTGATGATTCCTATCTTGCCGGACGTGATCCCCGCCTCTTTGAGGGCGTCGATCATCACCTTGCCGGCCGTCACCCCCGCCTCCTCGTTATTCGTCATGAAGGTCGCGAGTCCGGGGAAGTTGGCCGTCGAGTCCACGTATATTATCTTGACGCCCGCGTCTACCGCGTCCTTCAGGGCCGCCGTCACCGCGTCAGGTCCGTTCGCCGCGAGCAGGATGGCCTGCGCCCCGCCGGCGACCGCGTTGTTGATGCACTCTATCTGCTTGGCGTCGTCCTTGAGGTCGGGCGCCAGCCAGTTGTACGTCACGTTTCCTAGCTCCTTGGCCGCTCTCTGAGCCCCCTCGTCGACCGTGACCCAGTGGCGGTCCATCTGGTCCATGGTTATCAGGGTGATTTTATAGGGGGCCGCGGCCGCGCCGCTTGCGAGCAATCCCAAGGTCAACATCAGAGCCAGAGCGAAGCTGATTTTTTTCATAGTTTACATTCCTCCCTCAATTTTTATTGCGATGGTTCGAACGCGTGACGAACTTCCCTCCTTTCACTTTGCGTCAGGGTTTTTGAGTCTTTGCGAAAGGCGAAACGCGCGTCAGGCGCGCGCCGACTTTTTCTTTAGCCACTTCCCTTTGCGCACCACGATGTCGAGCAGGACGGATATTACGACTATAATGCCTATAAGGATGTTCCTGATGGCGACGGGCGCTCCGGCGAACTGCAGCCCGTTCTGGAGAACCCCCCAGATGGCCGCCCCTATCACGGTCCCCAGGAGCAGGCCCTGTCCGCCGAGAGGTGAGACGCCTCCGATGACGCTCGCCGCGACCGCGTACATCTCGTACATGTTGCCCGCGTCCATTGTGCCCATCCCGCTCGTGGCGCTCGCGGTCAGGCCGACGATGCAGGCGCAGAAGGAGCTTATCAGGTAGGCCTTCGTTATGGTGGCGTTGATGTTGACCCCGGACATGCGGGCGGCTTCGATGTTGCTGCCCGCCGCGTAGATGTGACGGCCTGTTTTGGTGCTGCTCAGGATAAAGTTGAATACGAGCCAGATTGCGACGGCTATCCACACTGTGTTGAACACTCCCATAATTCGCCCGTAATAGAAGAAATCCCGGAACATCTGCGCCCCGTCTCCGATGGCGTCCGTATTGTAGTTGCCGTTCACTATCTGGGCTATCCCGCGCGCGATTGTCATCGTGCCGAGCGTGGCGATGAAGGGCGGGAGCCCGCATTTGGCGACGAGCTGTCCGTTGAGGAGCCCGATCAAGAGGCAGCAGACCAGCGTTACGGCGACCGCGGCCCACTGGTTCACGCCCTTTGTCATAAGGGTGGCCGACATCATGCAGCCCATGCCGGCGACGGAGCCGATTGACAGGTCGATGTTCCCCGTAATCATGACGAACGACTGGCCTATCCCTATTATCAGGATCGGGGCGACCTGGCGCAGAAGGTTGGCGACGTTTCTGTTCGAAAAAAATAAGGGATTTATCATGCTGAACACTACGCAGATTATCACGAGCCCGATGCTCACGGTTATGGCCTGTCTCATTCCGCGTATGTTGATTATTCTCCTTACAAAGCCACCGGCACTGCTCATCTCGTTTCCTCCCGATCGAAATTTTTATGCGACATTTTTCTGCGCATTCAGGTTTTTGTTTTCA
>JAISRP010000036.1 GCA_031273585.1 Synergistaceae bacterium | reverse complement strand
AAGCGTCACTACGCGCACATAGACTGCCCCGGCCACGCGGACTACATCAAGAACATGATCACCGGCGCGGCTCAGATGGACGGGGCGATACTGGTGGTGAGCGCGGCGGACGGTCCCATGCCCCAGACGAGGGAGCACGTGCTCCTGGCCCGTCAGGTGAACGTGCCCGCGCTCGTCGTGTTCATGAACAAGGTTGACATGGTAGATGACGCGGAGTTGCTGGACTTGGTGGAGATGGAGATACGCGATCTTCTGTCGAAGTACGAGTTCCCCGGCGACGACATCCCGATCATCAGGGGTTCGGCCCTGAAGGCGCTCGAGAGCGACGCCGACAACGAGTGGACCGAGGGCATCATGAACCTGATGAACGCCTGCGACGACCACATCCCGTCCCCTGTCCGCGAGATAGAGAAGCCGTTTTTGATGCCGATAGAGGACGTGTTCACGATCACTGGCCGCGGGACGGTCGTGACGGGCCGCGTCGAGCGCGGGCTGATCCGGCCCTCTGACGAGGTCGAGATAGTCGGGATAAAGGACACTCAGAAGACGGTTGCGACGAGCCTTGAGATGTTCAGGAAGATACTGGACGACGCGGAGGCTGGGGACAACGTGGGCGTGCTTCTCCGCGGCACGGGCAAGGACGAGGTGGAGCGGGGCCAGGTTCTGGCGAAGCCCGGGAGCATCAAGCCGTACAAGCACTTCAAGGGCGAAGTTTATGTACTTAAGAAGGAGGAGGGCGGCCGGCACACGCCGTTTTTCTCCGGCTACAAGCCGCAGTTTTACTTCCGCACGACTGACGTCACCGGTGAGATAAAACTTGCCGAGGGAGTCGAGATGGTGATGCCCGGAGACAACAGCACGTTCGAGGTGAAGCTGATAGCGCCGATAGCGATGGAGCCCGGGCTCAGGTTCGCCGTTCGCGAGGGCGGCCGCACCGTCGGCGCCGGCGTAGTCACCGAGATAGTCGAGTGACGGTTCTTCGGAGGGCATGACGTTGGCGAAGAATATCCGGATTAAACTGAAGGCGTTTGACCACAGGGTACTTGATGCATCGGCCGTGCAGATAGCCGACACAGCCGGCAGGACGGGGGCAAAGGTCTTCGGGCCGATTCCTCTGCCCACGGAGAACAAGAAGTTCACAGTTCTGAAGTCCCCGCACAAGGACAAGGACGCGCGCGAGCAGTACGAGATAAGAACCCATAAACGCCTGATCGACATAATCGATCCGACACAGAAGACCATGGAGGCACTGATGCAGCTCAACCTACCTTCTGGAGTCGACATACAGATCAAGCTCTGAACACCGGCATTGATCCAAAAAGGAGTGAATGGTATGAGCATTGGAGTTCTGGGGAAGAAAGTGGGCATGACTCAGGTCTTTGACGAGGAAGGGCGCGCGGTGCCAGTTACCGTCATAGAGGCGGGCCCATGCCCCGTGGTCGGGATCCGGACCCCGGAAAAGAACAGCTATTCGGCAGTTCAGCTCGGTTTTATCGAGGAGAAGCCCTCTCACGTCAACAAGCCCTCGCGGGGCTACTTCGACAAGCAGGGAGTCACGCCGATGCGCGTGCTGCGCGAATTTAGGGTTGAGGACGTATCCGCTTACTCCGTCGGCCAGCAGATCACGGTGGCTCTCTTCAACAGCGGGGAGAAGGTCGACGTGCGCGGGATAAGCAAGGGCAAGGGCTTTCAGGGCGGTATGAAGCGCCATCACTTCGCGGGGGGACCGGCGAGCCACGGCGCGTCCAAAGTCCACAGAAAGCCGGGCTCGAGCGGGGCCAACAGCTATCCGGGCCACATATTCAAGGGCAAGAAGATGGCGGGCCGCATGGGCGGCCTCAAGGTCACGACGAAGGGCCTCTCCGTCTTCTCGGTCGACGCCGAGAACAACCTCATCCTAATCCGCGGTTCAGTGCCGGGCGCCAGCGACGGGCTCGTGCTGATCTTCAAGACGGCTTGACGGAGGGGGCGGAGGACATGCCGTTAGTAAAACGGGTAAACTTTCGCGGGGACGTGCTGGGCGACTTCGAGCTCTCGGACGAGATCTTCGGCGCGCCGGTTCACGCGTACGCGATGCACCAGGTCGTGGTCGCTCACTTAGCGAACCTCAGGGTCGGCACCCACAACACGAAGAACCGCGGGGACGTCCGCGGGGGCGGCCGCAAGCCGTGGCGTCAGAAGCACACTGGGCGCGCTCGGGCGGGCAGTACGCGCTCGCCCATCTGGGTGGGCGGAGGAGTCGCTCACGGTCCGCACCCCAGGGACTATCACCAGAAGGTCAACAGGAAGGTACGTAGGATCGCGCTGAAGAGCGCGCTCACCCTTAAGGCGCAGGAGAACAGCATGGTCGTTGTGGACAGTTTCGCCCTCGACGCCCCCAGGACGAAGTCGATGATCTCGTTTCTGGACAGGATAGGCGCGGCGAAGAAGCCCCTCTTCCTGATCCACGAGCATATTCATCCGGTCGTGAAGTCGGCGTCGAACATCCAGGGCGCGATGGTGCTCAACGTGGACAGCGTAAACGTGTATGACATCCTGAATCATTCGTATCTCATCGCCACGCCGGAGGCGATAAAACATCTCGAGGAGGTGTTCGGGGGATGATAGCTCTCGCTCACGACATCATTGTTCGTCCGATCATCACTGAGAAGAGCAGCAGGCTCATGGCACTCAACAAGTATACGTTCGAGGTGATGCCGGCCGCCAACAAGATCGAGATCCGCCGGGCCGTCGAGGAGGTTTTCAAGGTCAAGGTCTCCTCCGTTCACACGATAAAGGTGCACCCGAAGCCCAAGAGGATGGGGCGCTTTTCGGGATACTCGAGGTCGTGGAAAAAGGCCGTAGTGACGCTCTTGCCGGGCGAGCGCATCGAGTTCTTCGATGGCGCCGGCATATAGGGGGATTTGACGAATGGGGATTAAAAAATATCGTCCCACGACGCCTGGGCGCCGTTTCATGACGACTCCCGACTTCGCGGAGATAACGAAGCGGAGTCCCGAGCGGAGCTTGCTGGAGTCTCTGAAGTCACACGCAGGGCGAAACAACACCGGGCGCATCACGATGCGCCATCGCGGCGGCGGTTCGCGCAAGCTCTACAGAATCATAGATTTCAAGCGCGACAAGACGGGGGTGCCGGGGCGCGTCGCCTCGATAGAGTACGACCCCAACCGCTCGGCCCGAATCGCGCTCGTCAACTATGCCGACGGGGAAAAGCGCTACATCCTGGCTCCGGTCGGCCTCGGGGTTGGAGACGCGATCCTCTCCGGCCCGAATGCAGACATAAAGCCGGGCAACTCGCTCAAGTTGAAGAACATACCGGACGGCACTCTGATTCACAATATAGAGATCGAGCCGGGCCGCGGGGGAGTGGCGGTCCGTTCGGCCGGCACGTCGGCCCAGCTGATGGCCAAGGAGGGCAAGTACGCCTTCGTCCGTATGCCGTCGGGCGAGCTCAGGCTCATTCTCCTGGAGTGCTCCGCCACAATAGGGCAGGTCGGCAACGAGGAGCACGAGAACATCGTCTACGGCAAGGCGGGCCGGACCCGCTGGAAGGGACGCAGGCCACACGTCCGCGGCATGGTTATGAACCCGGTCGACCACCCGATGGGCGGCGGCGAGGGGCGCAGCAAGTCGAACAAACACCCGGTCTCCCCGTGGGGAACGCCGGCCAAGGGCTACAGGACGCGCAAACGCAAGCCTTCGGACAAGTTCATAGTCCGCAGGCGCGGCAAGTAGCGCAGTGGGGAGGTATAAAGCATGGGTCGTTCGCTGAAAAAGGGACCGTATGTGGACGCGAAACTCTTAAAGCGCATTGAGGACATGAACGAGTCCGGCAGAAAGCGCGTCGTAAAATCCTGGGCGCGTCGTTCCAGCATAACGCCGGAGATGATTGGGCACACGATAGCGATTCACAACGGGAAGATGCACATCCCGGTGTACGTGAGCGACAACATGATCGGTCACAAGCTCGGTGAATTTGCCCCAACCCGCAGGTTCGGCGGACACGCCGGCCAAGAACGCTCCTCGAAGGTCAAGAGGTAGGTGTGACCGAGATGGCGGATGAAGAGAGAATAATAATGGAGGCCAAGGCCACGGCCTGGCAGGTTCGCATATCAACGGACAAGGTGCGCCAGGTTCTGGAGCTCATAAGGGGCAAAAAGGCGTCGGATGCGCTGAATATACTGAAGTTCACCCCAAACAGGGGGGCGAGGTACATAGAGAAAACGCTGAAGAGCGCGCTCGCGAACGCCGAGCACAACCTGGGTCTCGACCTGGACGACTTGGTCGTGACGAGGGCTACTGCGGATCAGGGCACGTACATGAAGCGTTTTCGTCCCGTCTCACACGGACGTGCGCATGCCTTCAGGCATCACACGAGCCACATTACTGTCGCAGTGGCAGAGAAATAAGGAGGGGTGACGGTGGGTCAGAAAGTTCACCCGGTAGGTTATCGTCTCGGCGTCATATATGACTGGGAGTCGCGCTGGTATGCGCACGGTCGCAGCTATGCCAAAAATCTCCACGGGGATCTTCAGCTTCGCAAGTGGCTGAAGAAGCGCTGGGAGAACGCCGGCATCAGCAGGATCGAGATAGAACGCATAGGCAACGTCATGCGCTTTACGGTCTTCACGGCGCGCCCCGGAGTGGTGATAGGGAAGGGCGGCACTGAGATACAGGCGATCCGCGACGAGCTTCAGCTCATGACGGGCGGCCGGATCATGATCAACATTCAGGAGATCAAGAACCCGGACAGCGTCTCGCAGGTCGTGGCGGAGGGAGTGGCCTCAGCCCTGGAGCGCAGGATCAGCTTCCGCCGCGCGATGAAGCAGTCGATATTCCGGGCCATGAAGTCCGGGGCGAAGGGCATCAAGATCCAGTGCGCCGGCAGGCTGGGCGGCGCGGAGATCGCGCGTACGGAGTGGTACCTCGAGGGGCAGCTTCCGCTGTCGACCCTGAGGGCCGACATCGACTACGGTTTTGCCGAGGCCCACACGATCTATGGCGTCATCGGCGTCAAGGTATGGATTTACAAGGGCGAGGTGATGGAACGCCCGCTCGTGATGGAAAGCGCGGCCGCTCCGGCTGCGAAGGAGAGGAGGTAGCGACAGGTGCTGTCCCCTAAGAGAGTGAAATATCGCAAACCGCACCTGACGCCCCTTCGCGGAATTTCGAAGGGGGCGACGAAAGTCGACTTTGGAGAATACGGGCTTCAGGCCCTGCAGAACGGCTGGATAACCGCCCGTCAGATCGAGGCGGTCAGGGTAGCGATATCGCGCAAGATGAAGAAGGGCGGAAAGATCTGGATTCGCATCTTCCCCGATCGCCCGGTCACGGAAAAGCCGCTCGAAACCCGCATGGGCAAGGGCAAGGGCAACGTCGAATACTGGACGGCCGCCGTGAAGAGGGGGCGCGTCATGTTCGAGGTGGAGGGCGTGCCGCGCGAGGTCGCGGAGGAGGCCTTCCGCACCGCGTCCTTCAAGCTTCCGATCAAGGTGAAGCTCCTTGCCAGAGAGGGAATGGGTGTCTGACATGGAAGCCAGCGCGCTCCGCGAAATGACAGTAGACGAACTGCGCGAGAAGCATCGCCAGTACAAGGAAGAGCTCTTTAACCTCAGGTTTCAGAACGCAATCGGCCAGTTGAGCAACACGAGCCGCATCAAGGAAGTCCGGCGCACGATAGCGAGAGTCCTCACCGTAATGCAGGAGAAGGAAGACTCGGTCTCGCGCGCGGGAGTAAGGGGGTAGTCCGGGATGGAGGAACGCACTCCTCATCGCAAGGTCAGGACCGGCATAGTCGTCAGCGATAAGATGAACAAGACCGTGGTCGTCAGGGTGGATCGCATGTCGAAGCATCCCCTGTACGGCAAGCCGGTTCTGAAGGTGAAGAAATATATGGCGCACGACGAGGAGAACGAGTGCCGCCCGGGGGACAGGGTGCAGATAGAGGAGACGCGCCCCCTGAGCAGGCATAAGAGGTGGCGCGTGGCCCAGATAGTCGAGCGCGCCCCGATACTCGGAGTCGAGACGGCAGGGGAGGAGGCGTAGGGGATGATACAGCTCCGCACAGTTCTGAACGTGGCTGACAACTCCGGCGCACGGAAGATCCTCTGTATCCAGGTCAAGGGCGGCTCGTTCCGAAAGGTCGGCTCCGTAGGAGACGTCATAGTCGCCTCCGTGAAGGAGGCCATACCGAACAGCAACGTCAGCAAGGGCGACGTGATAAGGGCTGTGATCGTCAGGACCAGGAAGGAAGTCCGCCGCAGGGACGGATCCTACGTCCGGTTCGACGACAACGCGGCCGTGCTGATAGATAACAACGGGGACCCCAAGGGCACTCGCATCTTCGGCCCCGTTGCCCGCGAGCTGAGGGAGAAGCGTTACATGCGCATCGTCTCCCTCGCTCCGGAAGTCGTTTAGGGGGTGCTCCTGTAATGGCTAAAATGCGCCTTCGCAAGGGCGACCGAGTTTATATAATCTCCGGCAAGGACAAGGGCAAAGAGGGCCGGATACTGCGCAGGGACGTCTCGAGGGAACTGATTGTCGTCGAGAACGTCAACATAGTGACGAAGAGCAGCCGCCCGACGCAGAAGAACCCGAGGGGGGGGCTCATAAAGATGGAGTCCCCGATCAACGCCGCCAAGGCCATGTTGGTCTGCCCGTCCTGCGGAAGGCCGACTCGCGTCGGCAGGGCGTTTCTCGACAGCGGTGCCAAGGTTCGCATCTGCAAAAAATGCGGCGAAGTCGTCGACAAGGCATAGGGGGGAGAGACGAACATGATTCCGCGTCTCCTTGAGAAGTACAAGAAGGAAGTAATGCCGCGGCTCAAGTCGCAGTTCGGCTACAAGAGCCCCATGCAGATGCCGGGGCTCGTCAAGATAGTCGTCAACATCGGCGTGAGCGAGGCGAAGCAGGATATGAAGTACATGGAGGCCTCGATATCCGAGCTCGCCACGATAACCGGGCAGAAGCCCATGATGAAGCGCGCCAGAAATTCCGTAGCCGGCTTCAAGGTGCGCGAGGGTATGCCTGTCGCCTGCTGCGTGACGCTCAGGTCCACCAGGATGTGGGAGTTCGCGGACAGGCTGATAAGCATAGCCCTGCCCCGCATAAAGGACTTTCAGGGCGTGGCTCGCCGCGGATTTGACGGCAGAGGCAACTACAACCTCGGGCTCCGCGAGCAGCTTCTCTTTCCCGAGATAGAATACGACAAGGTCATCCGTATGCGCGGCATGAATATAACGTTCGTGACGAGCGCGCGCGCGGATGAGGAGGCGTTTGCCCTCCTCTCCGAGCTCGGGATGCCATTCAGCAGGTAGGAGGGACTCTTATTATGGCGCGCAAATGTTTGCGGAACAAGGCTCAGAAGGAGCCGAAGTTCAAGGTGAGACGATATAACCGCTGCCCTATCTGCGGGCGCCCGCGAGGATACATGAGATTGTTCAACATGTGCCGCTGCTGCTTCAGGAGCCTGGCTCGCGAGGGAAAGATCCCGGGCGTTGTCAAGTCGAGCTGGTAGGGCACGAAGGGAGGATCAGGTAGGATGCATGTTACAGATCCTGTAGCCGATATGCTTACTCGCATCCGCAATGCGAATACTGTGTATCACGAAATGGTGGATATGCCCATGAGTAAGCTGCGCCTCGAGATTGCCCGTATTCTCAAGGACGAGGGCTACATTCGCAACTATAAGACGATCACGGACCCGAAACTTCCCTCGGCGACGCTCAGGGTCTACATGAGCTACGGCGCCGGACGGGAACGTGTGATACAGGGGCTCCGGCGTATCAGCAAGCCGGGCCGCCGCATTTACGTTCACAGGGAGGATGTGCCGAGGGTGATGGGCGGCCTCGGTATTGCGCTCATATCGACTTCGAGCGGACTGATGACCGACGCGGAGGCCCGCAAACGCGGGCTGGGCGGCGAGGTCATGTGCTACGTATGGTAGGGGGAGATAGCTTATGTCGCGAATAGGCCGCAAACCAATCCCGCTGCCCAAGGGAGTGGACGTTCGCATCGAGGGCGGCGAGGTGACTGTCAAGGGTTCCAAGGGAACTATGAAGTTCGGGATAATGCAGGATATATCGGTGACCCTGGACGACGGCTCCGTTGTTGTCAGGCGCGCTAACGACGAGAAGAACATCAGGGCGGCGCACGGCATGACGAGGGCGATTCTCAGCAACATGGTAACGGGCGTCAACCAGGGCTTCGAGAAGGTCCTCGAGATAATCGGAGTCGGCTACAGGGCCCAGATGCAGGGCAAGAACCTCGTCATGGCCCTGGGTTTCTCCCACCCTGTCGAGGTGGTCCCCCCCGAGGGGATCGAGCTCGCCGTGGACGGCCCCACCAAGGTCATAGTGAGAGGGATCGACAAGCAGCTCGTGGGCCAGGTGGCGGCGAACATAAGGGAGTACCGCCCGCCGGAGCCGTACAAGGGCAAGGGAATCCGTTATTCGGGCGAGTACGTAATACGCAAGGCCGGCAAGGCCGGCGGCAAATAAATCGCGAGGTGATGAAAGATGATCAAGATACGCAGCCGCAATAAGATGCGCGTACATCGTCATCGCCGCCTGCGCAAGCGAGTGGCTGGCACGCCGGATCGCCCGCGCCTCTCGGTGTTTCGCAGTCTGAAGCACATTTACGCTCAGATAATAGACGACGAGGCCGGTAGGACGCTCCTGTCGGCGTCCACCCTCGACAGGTCGCTGCACGACTCGCTCAAGGCCGGAGGCGATCAGGAGGCGGCGAGGGTCGTCGGAAAACTTATAGCGGAGAGGGCTTTAGCGGGCGGAATCACGACTGTCGTGTTCGACAGGGGCGGCCATTTATTTCAGGGTCGCGTCAAGGCTCTGGCAGACGCGGCGCGCGAAGCCGGCTTGAAGTTCTAGGGAGGGAAGACGTTGGCGACCCAGAATCAGCAGACGAAGAATTACAGCAGCAAGGGCATGGAACTGACGGAGAGGGTTGTGTCGATAAATCGTGTCAGCAAGGTCGTGAAGGGCGGCAAGAGGTTCCGTTTCTCCGTGCTCGTCGTTGTCGGCGACGGAATCGACCAGGTCGGCATTGGGATGGGCAAGGCCAGGGAAATTTCCGAAGCGGTTCGCAAGGGCATCGACCACGCAAAGAAAAATATGGTCGACCTGAAGAAGGTGGGCAACACGATACCCCACCCGATCCAGGGCAAGTTCGGAGCGGCGGAGGTTCTAATCCGCCCGGCGGCGCCCGGGACGGGAGTCATAGCGGGCGCAGTGGTCCGCGCGATCATGGAGCTGGGCGGCGTGCGCGACGTCCTGACGAAGGTCATCGGCCGCACGTCCAACCCAATCAACGTGGCCCACGCGACGTTCGAGGCCGTTCGCGGACTCCGCACGCCGGAAGAGGTCCGCAGGCTCCGCGGCAGGGAGAGCCGGGCCGCGGCGAACGCCTGAGCGGGACGGGGGGACTTATAATAATGTCTAAACTACTGGTAACATGGAAGAAGAGCGCCATCGGCCGCCCCGACATACAGGCGCGCACGATAAGGGCGCTCGGCCTGCACAGGCTGAACGAGACGATAGTACATGAGGACACTCCGCAGGTTCGCGGGATGATAAAGAGCGTCAGTCATCTCGTCGAGTGCAGGGTGGATGAGACAGGAGGCGAAGGGGTATGAACCTGCACGATCTGTCCCCAGCGCCGGGCTCGAGGCGCAAGCCGAAGAGGCTAGGGATTGGAATTGGAAGCGGACACGGCAAGACTGCCGGCAAGGGGCACAAGGGGCAGAAGGCCCGCTCGGGCCGCAGCGTCAGCCCTTATTTCGAGGGAGGGCAGATGCCGCTCTCGAGGAGAATACCGAAGAGGGGCTTCAGCAACTTCAGGTTCTCCGCAAATTATCAGACTGTGAACGTGAAGGACCTCGAGGCAAAATTTGACGCCGGGGCGGTGATCACCCCCTCGGAGCTTCATCTGCACCGGCTCGTCCAGGATCCGGAGTCGCCGGTCAAAATACTTGGGGACGGCGATCTCTCCAGGAGCTTCACCGTAAGGGCGAACGCCTTCAGCGCGTCCGCGAAGAACAAGATCGAAGGGGCGGGCGGAAAGGCAGAGGTGATCTAGCGTGATTGACGGGTTCCGGGATGCATTTAGGCTGCCGGATCTTAAAAGGCGCATCCTGTTTGTGATAGCCGCCCTTTTTATCTACAGGCTCGGAGCGCATATACCCACGCCCGGAATAGATTCTGAAGCGATGTCGAGGCTCTTTGCAGAGGGCGGGCTCCTGGGTTTTCTCGACCTCTTCGCAGGCGGAGCCCTTCGCAGGTTCAGCATCTTCGCGCTGGGGGTGGCGCCCTATATAAACTCCAGCATCGTGATGCAGCTTCTCGTCGTGATATTCCCCGCACTCGAAAAGCTCCAGAAGGAGGGGGAGGAGGGGCGCAAGAAGATCACCCAGTACACGAGGTATGGGACGATATTCTTCGCCCTCGTCCAGGCCATAGGATTCACGACGTGGCTCAGGAACCTCCAGATCTTCTCGGGCGGATTTCTGGACATGGCAATAGTCGTGGTCACGGTCACGACCGGCTCGGTCGTCGTGATGTGGCTCGGAGAGGTCATGTCCGACCACGGCATAGGCAACGGCATATCGCTCCTGATATACGCCGGCATAGTCGTCCGCCTTCCGGAGGCGGTCGTGGGGACTGTCAGGCTCGTCGGGTACAACGAGATGAACCCGCTGACCCTCGTCTTCGCCGTGGCTGTGATGATCTTCGTCATAGCGGGCTGCGTCTACCTGCAGGAGGGGCAGCGCAGGCTGCCGGTGCAGTACGCCAAGAGGATGGTAGGAAATAAGGTTTACGGCGGACAGAGCACGTTTATACCGCTCAAGGTCAACACGTCCGGCGTCATACCGATAATTTTCGCGTCGTCGGTGCTCCTCTTCCCGTACACGATCGCGAATTTTTTCCAGGGGGCGTTCGCCGACTCGATGAAGTGGGCGTTCTCGCCGTCCAGCCCGATATACATGGTCCTTTATATCGCGCTCATCGTGTTCTTCTCGTACTTCTACACCGCCGTCGTGTTCAACCCGAGCGACCTCTCGAACAACATGAAGAAGTACGGCGGGTTCATACTCGGCATCAGGCCCGGACGGCCGACGACGGACTACATCGAGCGGGTCATGAACCGCATCACGCTCGGGGGGGCCGTTGCCCTGGCGATCGTCGCGCTTGTCCCGACCTTCATGTCAGGCTTCATGGGGATAAGCACGTTCTACTTCGGGGGAACTGCGATCCTCATAGTAGTCGGCGTCGCGCTGGACACGATACATCAGGTCGAGGGGCAGATGCTCATGCGCCACTACGAGGGCATCCTGAAGCGCCGCAACAAGAGCGGGGGGCTTCTCTAGCCCTGAGCCGGACGGATAGGAGGGATATCTCATGCGCATGATCCTGGCCGG
>JAISRP010000024.1 GCA_031273585.1 Synergistaceae bacterium | reverse complement strand
CGCGTTCATGAACTATGACTGGTTCATGAACGCGCGTCGCGCGCGCCTCTTAGTCAAAATATTCGGGCGCGGCGGGGCCAGGATCTTCTACATGGCGCTGGGACTCTTAATCGTCGGCGCGGGCGTGGTCATGTACATGTCAGGGGCAGTCCCGGAATGAGGGTTTTCATCATATAGCAGACTCTTCAACCTATGCCGTGCCCGGCGTTGCATTCACGCCTGGCCGGCGTCCGGCAAAATTTAAGACAATTTTCGATTTGCTCAAATATAACAGCGTTTTGGTATTATTCTCCCCTCGATGATTCCTGAATATATATTGTAAATTTTTATTTAGTATTATTTGCCCTATTACATCGTTTATCATTTTGCGAATCGAACGGCGGTTTTGCTATACTTAATGTTATATTCCGCAAGGAAGCGCTGATTAAATCGCCCGAACGACATTTTGCCGTTTGGGGATGTGGAGCCGGTCGAGGTTTTAATCTTTACCCTTCAGGCCCCTAACGTTAAATCAGCCCTTACTTAATGTTATATTCCGCTAAAGACTGTGACGCGAGGCGCGCCGGATTCGGGGGCGCGTAATGCGGGAATTGGAGGAGGAAAGAGTGCCCAAACCGCTCGTAGTTATTTTCAGCATGGTGTGCGACGACGGCATAGAGGAGATCGAGCGCCCGATCATCGAGGGCGCCGGGGCCGATGTCAGGGTTGCCGAAAGCATGGAGGAGCTGGAACACCTGGCGCCCGAGATGGACGCCGCCATAGTGGCGAACGCGATCCTGGGCCGTGACTTCCTGTCGAGGGCCGTCAGGTGCAAGGTGGTCGTGAGGCACGGGATGGGGGTGGACAACCTGGATGTGAAGGCGGCGGCCGAGCTCGGGATAATGATCTGCAACGTCCCGGACTTCAACCTGGAGGAGGTCTCGGACCACGCGCTCGCCTACGCCCTGTCTCTCGCGCGGTACATGCCCCACTACAACTGGACGATCAAGCGGGAGAAAAAATGGCATCACATGAGCTACCCCGTCCCCCAGAGGATAGGGCGCATGAGGCTCGGCATAGTTGGATTCGGCAAGATAGGCAGGCTGCTGGCGCGGAAGGCGGCCCCGCTCTTCGGAGAGGTGGCGGCGTATGACCCCTTCATGAACAGGTCCGCCGCGGCCGACCAGGGCGTCAGGGTCTACGACGAACTGGACGACCTGCTGAGGGAGTCCGACATAGTCTCCCTGCACGTCCCGCTCTGCGACGAGACGTACCACCTCATAGACGACAGGCGGATTCGCCTGATGAAGCCGACGGCGCACCTCATTAACACGGCGCGCGGCCCGCTCGTAGACATGGAGGCGCTCACCGCGGCACTCGGGGAGGGGGTCATCGCAGGCGCCGGGTTCGACGTCATCGAGGGTGAGTTCTCGCCGGACCTGAACCACCCCATGTTCGCCGAGAAGCGACTCTCCTTCACACCACACACCGCATGGTACTCCAGCGATTCACTCGAAAAATTGCGCACCATCGCGGCGGAGGAGGTGAGGGACGTCATCATGGGCCGTATCCCGGTCGGACGGGTGAACGGAGTTCCGATAAGGACGGTAGGCGATTGAACACAGCCCTCGGGGGCTAGAAAAAAATAACTTAAAAACAGGAGTGATTGTGATGAGGCGTTTTTCAACTGTCATCGTAATGGGATTGCTGTTCGTTCTGCTGTCGCTGCCGGCCGCTGAGGCCGCCGCCAAGTTCAAGATGAAGCTCCACACCGTGGGCGCCGAGACTCACGCGAGCGTCCCGTCGCTGCGCGAGTTCAAGCGTTACGTCGAGGAGAAGACCGGGGGCGACATCGAGGTCTCGCTCCACATCAACGCCTCGCTCGGCGGGGACCGCCAGGCAATCGAGGCCATGCAGCTCGGCACCCTCGAGGGCGGCATAGTCGGCGGCTCCATAGTGGCGGTGTTCGAGCCCAAGTTCAACGTCTTCGAGTTCCCGTTCCTGTTCAACAATCACGACGCCGCGATAAAATTCCTGGACGGCCCCAACGGCGAAATTCTCGACAAGGAGCTGCAGAAGCAGGACGTCAGAATCATTGGCTGGGGCGTCAACGGATTCCGCCACATATCGAACAACCGCGGGCCGATCACTAAGCCGGACGACCTGAAGGGGCTCAAGATAAGGACGATGGAGAACCCCATTCACCTCTCGACGTTCAAGCTGCTCGGCTCCAACCCGACCCCGATGAACTTCGGCGAGCTGTACACCGCCCTCTCGCAGAAGACGGTGGACGCGCAGGAGAACCCCGTGACGCTGGTCTACACGTCCAAATTTTACGAGGTCCAGAAGTACTACTCGCTGACCGGGCACATCTACGCCGTAGCGCCGTTCGCAGTGAGCGAGATATTCTTCCGCCAGCTGCCCGAGGAATACCAAAAAGTCGTGATAGAGGCCGGAAAGGTATACACCGACATGGAGCGGAAACTGACCTTCGAGGAGGAGGACAACATGCTCGCCGAGCTCAGGAAGAACGGCATGGAGGTAAACGAGCTCTCCGACGCGGAGAAAGAGGTGTTCAAGAAGCAGGTCATGCCGGTCTACGACGAGTTCAGGGACAGGGTCGGCGACGAGCTCATGAACGCGGTGCTGAAGGCTAACGACTGAGGACGTGAAGAGCGTCGTCTGGAAGGGA
>JAISRP010000340.1 GCA_031273585.1 Synergistaceae bacterium | reverse complement strand
CATCCGCAGCGCGGGGGGTGATGCGGTATTCCAGATAACGCGCAAATCCGAGGGCACTCCCACCACCGCGAGCGGTCCCCCTCCCTCCGCGAGGGAGGTAAGAACCAAAACCGCAAGATGAGAAGCGTACCGTTTTTTTGTTCCCGCGCAGGCCCCTCGTCCTAAATGGAGCGCAGAGAAAACCTGGCTGATGGACCTCTGAGGTGCTATACTGTCGGAACCGGTTATACATGGGTTCAATACAGTTCAGCCAGGAGGTGTCGTTAAATATGGAAAGAGCTCTCGTGAACGGGATATGGCAGCTCAAATTCGACATGATGCAAGCGGCCGCGCTCGGCGCGATCATGTATTATTTTGGCGTCTGGCTCAGGTCAAAGATACCGGCGCTCGTCAGATACTCGATTCCCGCGCCAGCGGTCGGCGGGCTCACTGTTGCCGTGGTCACGGCGATTCTCCAGTACAACGGCATCGTCAGCTTCGCCTTCGACGGCGCGCTTCAGACAGTTTTCATGATCTGCTTCTTCTGCACCGTTGGGATGAACGCTAGTTACAAGCTGGTCCTGAGGGGCGGCCTCATGGTCGTCGCGTTCTGGGGCGTGTCGTCCGTCGTGTCGGTGCTGCAGAACGCGGTCGGCATCGCAGCCGCCAAGGGCTTCGGTCTGAATCCCCTCATGGGCATAATAGGCGGGTCCGTTCCCATGATCGGGGGGCTTGGCACCGCAGGGGCCTTCGGCGCGCTGTTCGAGGACGAGTACGGCATAGCGGGCGCGCTGAGCGCCGGCATCGCCTGCGCCACATTCGGCATGGTGGCCGGCTCCATACTCGGCGGCCCCGTTGGAGAGTGGATAATAAAAATACATAAAATCGCGACCCCGAACAGGGTACATGCCCCCTCGCCCGCCTACGCCGCCCAGAACGAGGACGCAGTGCTGGAGGAGGTCGGCGAGTTCGCTCAGGGAGACGCGTCCAGGGAGCGTGAGGACGACGAGGACGAACACAAGGTGTCCGGCCCGCACCTCATGAAGAACCTCTCATGGATACTGGTCGCCGCCGGGTTCGGCTCGGCGGTGAGCTACTACCTCAAGAAGGCCGGCATCACTCTGCCGCCCTACCTCGGCGCGATGATCGTGGCCATCGTCTTGCGGAACGTCGGCGACAAGACCGAGTTGTTCGCCATCGACTCCAAGTGCATCGGGATGATCGGGGACATAACGCTGGGGCTGTACATAACCATGGCGATAAACTCGCTGCAGCTGTGGCAGCTCGCGAACCTGGCCCTGCCCCTTATCGTCATGATGATCGCGCAGATTGTCCTGATCGTGATCATCGCTTATTTTCTGGTCTTCAAACTCTTCGGCGGCAACTACGACTCGACCGTCATGGCCGGCGGTCTCATAGGGTTCGGGCTAGGGGCCACTCCGAACGCGCTGGTATGTATGCAGGCCATCACGGCCAAATACGGGCCCTCCGAGAAGGCCTTCTTCGTGGTGCCCATAGTGGGCGCCTTCCTGGTGGACATCTCCAACGCGACCGTCATTGCGTTAATGTCGGGTTTCTTCAGATAAGGGGACTCGGTGAACGACATGAAAAAAAACATCGTCATCCAGGGAGCTCTGGCAGCGGCGATAATCCTGCTGATCTGCTACCAATTTTTCGGAGGCGCGAACATACCTCCGGTTAAAATAAGGATAGCGACGGGCGGCAGCTCGGGCGTGTACTTCGCCTATGGAAACGCCATAGCTGAGACACTTGAGAGGAGGATGAACGTCCCGGTCACTGTGATCCAAAGCGGCGGATCGGTCGAAAATATCCGCCTCCTGAGGGAAGGCAGGGCGGAGATCGCCTTCGTCCAGAACGACATCATGACATACGCCTACAACGGGACCAACATCTTCTCGGCCGAGGGGGAGTTCAAGGACTTTTCCGCGGTCGCCGGCCTCTACCCAGAGACCTGTCAGATAGTGGCCCGGCGCGAGATCGACGGCATTTTAGACCTGAGGGGCAGGCGCGTCTCAGTGGGCGACGAGGGGAGCGGGACGGAGCTCAACGCGCTTCAGATACTGGGCGCGTATGGGATGACGTACTCCGACATAGACGTCGATCACCTGAGCTTCGGCGCTTCCGTCACCGCGTTCAGGGAGGGCAGGATAGACGCGTTTTTCTGCACGGCAGGCGTCCCCACGCCGGCAATAAGCCAGCTTGCGGCCGAGGGGGAGGCCCGCATCCTTAGCGTCGGCGACGCCCACGCCCGCTCCCTGATATCCCAGTACCCGTTCTACTCGCAGCAGGTCATCCCGAGCGGCGCCTATCCCGGCATGGGGGAGGAGGCCTCGACCGTGGCGGTCAAGGCTACGCTGGCGGCCGGCGGCAAGCTCGACGGGCAGGTTGTGTACGAGATAGTAAAATTACTCTTCGACAGCCGGGACGAAATCGCCAAAACCCTGCCGCAGGCCGGCGGGCTGAATCGCGACGCGGCAATAGACGGCATCCCCATACCCATGCACCCCGGGGCGGAGAGGTATTTCTTCGAGAGATGATCCGCCCTTGCCGATGACCGGCCTCTTCGGGGCGGCATCCCCCCGAGGCGCGGCCGTATGAAATACCGGCTTGCGCGCAGGCAGGAACCGCCTCGCTGTCTTCGTATCTGCTGCTATAGCCGATTGAATAAACCGCGTGGAATTTTGCCGATGGCGGTTGCGGCGACAGCACGGGTTTTCAATCTTTACCCTTTAGGCATCTATCGTTAAATTGCTATATAATTGACCTCATGAATAATACGCCGCGCGAGATCCTAAAGAACGTTTTCGGCTACGGCGCCTTCAGATCGGGGCAGGAGGACATCATAAGGGAGATATCCGCGCGCCGCGACGTCCTGGGCATAATGCCCACGGGGGCCGGCAAGTCGATCTGCTACCAGATACC
>JAISRP010000338.1 GCA_031273585.1 Synergistaceae bacterium | reverse complement strand
AAAATCGCGGGCGCCGCCACGCCCCCAACCATGCAGGACTCATCCATAATAATTCGTGACCAGAACCTCCCGGCTGCCGCCGTGTTTCGTATTATAGCTCGAATTCGAGTAGTCGGCGCGCAACGCCGTCACATTATACCGCGATTCATAGTTACACAGCTTGGGAAATTAGGGTGCAGACATGAGGCGAAGGAAGCGATGCCGATAGTCCAAGCTTGCGCCGGAGAGGGAAAAATCTCATGCGCAAGTTGGTTTGTTCCCCAGTGTGGGGCTATGAGCCGCCACGCGGCAAAAATTCATCGGGGATCATCTTTGCAGGCCTGTTTTTCGTGGTTTCCGTTGGATTTTAACTGCATCAAATCGAACCTGTGGCGCGAAGGGAATTAGGCTGTGTGGACAATAGCAGCTCTGGGGTATAGAATTTGGATAAGCTAAAGATAATTTAATTATTCAAGGGTATGAACATACTTGAGGAGGCGCATGTTATGAGTGGTTTTCTGGATCTTTGTCTTAAGAGGCAGAGCTGCCGCAATTTTGCGGAACGTCCTGTCGAGAGGGAGAAGCTCGAAAAGTGCATCGAGGCGGGGAGGCTTGCCCCGTCGGGGTGCAACTCGCAGCCTTGGAGCTTCGTCGTAGTGGACGACCCCAAGATCGTCCCGCAGATTGCCAAGCACGCGCAGCCATTGGGCATCAACGGCTTCACGGACAAGGCCGCCGCTTTTATCGTGGTGCTGGAGGAGCACGCGGTCCTCACTCCGACGGTGCGCGGTTTTCTGGACAGTCAGTACTTCGCGAAGGGGGACCTGGGGGCTGCCACGGTCTGCATCTGCCTGGAGGCGGCGGATCTGGGGCTCGGGACCTGCATAATAGGCCTGTACAACAGGGAGGGGCTCTCCAATCTGCTGGGCATCCCCATCGAAAAACAGTTCGCCGCCCTGATAGCCGTCGGCTACCCGGCGGACGGCGTCATCCGCCAGAAGATACGCAAGCAGGCCGGGGAGATAACCAGGTACGTCTGAGGCGCCGGGCAACCCGGCTGGGGAGACTTGATGGCTGACATCGGCGCGAAGGACACGGCGAACCATCCGCTCGCTCGGGGCAGCGTCGCGGTACTGCTCCTGAAGTTCGCCATACCGAGCATCGTCTCGATGCTCGTCGGGGCGCTTTACAACATCGTGGATCAGATATTTATAGGGCGCGGGGTCGGCATGTTGGGGAACGCCGCGACAAATGTGGCGTTCCCGCTCGTCACGATATGCACGTCGATCTCGCTGTTGCTGGGCATCGGCGGGGCGTCCAACTACAGCCTGGAGCTCGGCCGGGGCAACAGGGAGAGGGCGGCCCGGAGCGTGGCCAACGCAATCACGCTCTCCGCATCGGCGGGAGTGACGCTGTGCGTCGCCGTGCGCCTGCTGCTGGGGCCGCTGCTGAGGGCGTTCGGCGCGACGGAGACCGTGATGCCCTACGCTGTGTCGTACACCAGCATAACTGCTCTTGGGATCCCGTTCCTCGTCATGACGATATGCGGGGGGCACCTCATACGGGCCGACGGCAGCCCGAGGTACTCGATGTTCTGCGGCCTCGTCGGGGCGCTGCTCAACACCGCGCTCGACCCGCTGTTCATATTCACCTTCGACATGGGCATAGCCGGGGCGGCGTGGGCAACGTCCATATCGCAGTTCGTCGGGTGGCTCTTCGTCGTCAGCTACCTCATGAGGTACAGGGGGGTCCGTCTCCTCAGGGAATACTTCATCCCGCGCGTGGAGAGGGTCAGGGCGATAGCCTCGCTCGGCGCGGCCGTCTGTTTCAACCAGTTCTCCTTGATGTGCGTCCAGATAACTCTCAACAACACGCTCGTCCACTACGGCGCGCTTTCCAGGTACGGGAGCGACATCCCGCTCGCGGCGGCCGGAGTCATAACGAAGGTCAACATGATATTCCTGTCGATGGTAATAGGGCTCGCGCAGGGCGGGCAGCCGATAATCGGCTTCAACTACGGCGCAAAGAACTACTCGCGCGTCATCCGGACGTTCAGCATGACACTGGGGTCCGGGACGGTCCTCTCGATATTCGCCTTCATAGCGTTTCAATTTTTTCCAAGGGAGATAATAAGCCTCTTCGGCAGCGGAACTGAGGAGTACTACCACTTCGTGGAGAGGTACTTCAGAATATTCCTGTTCATGACGTTCACCAACGGAATCCAGCCCGTCACGTCGAACTTCTTCACATCGATTGGCAAGGCGATGAAGGGATTTCTCATCTCCCTGACGAGGCAGATTCTCTTCCTGCTGCCGCTCATAATAATTTTCCCGAGGTTCTGGGGGATTGACGGCATCATGTACGCAGGCCCAGTGGCCGACCTCGCGGCAGCCGCCCTGGCCCTCGCCCTCATAACCCTCGAGATAGCCGATATCAGACGACTCGGACGTGCCGCAAACGCCAAGCCGCAGCAAGAAGCCCCCTCGGCCTGAGTCCGCAAGGCAGGACCTTGGGGCTCCGCCCCAAACCCCGCCAGGAGGCACTGCCTCCTGGACCTCCAATAAGTTTTTTTGTTTTCAGCCGTAGGCTGAAAACAAAAAAACAGATGGGGGTCCGGGGGGCTGGTCCCCCGGCGGGTGTGGGCGGAGCCCACGGTCCTCTGCCGTGTGCGGACTCAGGCCGAG
>JAISRP010000306.1 GCA_031273585.1 Synergistaceae bacterium | reverse complement strand
GCGGCCGCGCAGCGCCCGAACACCGCGCCGTCGTTGAAGAGCAGGACGTTTGCGTCCGCCGGCAGCCCCAGCTCGGTCGCCCTGTGAACCGGCATCCCCGTCAGCTCCACGGTTCCCGGGCTCGCCTTCGCGAGCCTGTAAGCCGTCTCCACGTCCGGTACGTGCACCACGTTGTTTCCATAAAATGCCGACTCTATGGTCGTGCGAATCGGCGTTTTCTTGTTCAGCTTTGCAAAACTCTCCGGATCTTTGTAGCAGCCCTGTGTGCTCATTACTGTGCCTCCCTGATTTGAGTGTTCGCGGCTTCCGTCCGCTTGACAGCCGGTATGTCCCATGATATTGCAACGATTCAATCTCACTATTATAACCTTTAATTTTCCCGATACGCGCGTTTTTCAAAGGACTTTCTCCCAGATTTTGCGCCCGATGCAAATCAGCGGGGACAGGACCGCGGGCGCCGCCCGCACCCGCCGGGGGACCAGTCCCCCGGACCCCCATTTATTTTTTTTGATTTCCGCCCGCATGGCGAAAATCAAAAAAAATGAAAAAAGGGTCCAGGGAGCCCTGCTCCCTGGCGGGGCTTGGGGCGGAGCCCCAAGGTTTTGTCCTGGCTTCGCGGCTTTTGACGTTTTGTGCTATAATCGCATATGCTCAAGGTAATTTAAAATCTGTGAAAAGAGGTGGTTCCGTAATGGATCTTACGGCGCTGTACAAATTTTCCTACGGGCTTTACGTCATCGGCGTTAAACATGGGGACAAGCTGGGCGGCTGTATAGTCGACGCGCTCGTGCAGGCAAGCTCCGACGATCCGCCGACTCTGATCCTCTGTTCCATCAAGGGAAACTACACGAACGAGCTCATAAAATCGTCGGGCGCGTTCTCGATATCGGTGCTGCCGGTGACGGTGGACCCGTTCGTCGTCGCGAACTTCGGTTTTCAGTCCGCCCGAGTCGCCGACAAGTGGGCCAACGTGCCTCATACCATCGTGGATGGTCTTCCGCAGATCGAAGGGGCCGCGTCCTACGTCAGGTGCAAGGTCAAGGACACGGTCGAGCTCGCGACGCACAGCGCGTTCTTCTCCGTGGTGACGGACGCCGTGTGCGGCGACGGAGAGCCCCTCATATTCGGCAACTATCAAAAGACGATGAAAAAAGCGGCTTACGACGCGTTTCAGAAGTTCAAGGAGAGCGGGACCCCGCCGGCAAGGGGTGACAAGTGGCAGTGCTCCGTTTGCGGACACGTCTACGAGGGCGACACGCCCTTCGAGGATCTGCCGGGAGATTGGACCTGCCCGCTCTGCGGGGTGGGAAAGGATAAGTTCGAGAAGATGTGATGCGGAACGTTTAGATGCCTGAGGGATAAAAAAACAGCTCGGCACCGCGGCCTCGAATGGCGGGATATCATCTTGGCGTTTCCTGCTGGGCTGAGTAAACCTCCGAGACGGCGCAATGCGCCGGCGCAAAATCGGAGGTTTTTTGTATGCCTGGGGGCGGCAGACCTCCGACGCATCGCCCGGTGCGGCGTCACACCTCCGGGTTACTCTGCGCAGGACTGCTGGAGAGCCAGCCAGTCGCGCTTTAGGAGCGAGAAGCAATTCTGGTCGATCAGTCCCTTTGGGGTGCGGGCGTAATCGCGAAGCGTCCCCTCCAGCTTGAAGGCCAGTTTCAGCAGGAGCCCGGCGGACCTGTCGTTGTCCACGTTCAGAAACGCCTCGATCCGCTCGAACCTCATTATGTTAAATCCGTAATCCAGCACGGGACGCAGGGCGAGCCTCATGAACCCCCTGCCCCAGTACTCGTAGTTCAGCTCATAGCCTAACTCCGCGCGCCTGAGCCCCTTGTTTATGTTGTGAAAACCGCAGGTCCCGATGAGCCGTCCCTCGTGCTCCACGCCCCACCGGATGCCGGCGTCGTTGTTCCAGAGGGAGCTCAGCACGTAGAGCATCTGGACCGAGTCCTCGTGAGACAGAGGGCCGCTCGACATCATCTCGGTGACCTTCGGGCTGCTCCATATCGAGCTTATCGCCCCGAGGTCGTCCTCCGTCAGCTCCCGGAGGATGAAGTCATCGGTCTTGAGCACCGGAAAAGTGCCGCCCATTCACTCTTCCCCCCTGATAAGCGCCTTCCCAATGTCGAACGCCCTGCCGACGGAATTTCCAATCGGGTGATAACCCCTTCCGAGCGGCGAAAAGAGCAGGGGGGACGCGAGCGACGGGTCCGTCTTGCCGTCTGGGCCGAGACAGTCCTCGCTCACCCAGGAGGCGAGTATCTCGCCCACGAAGAGGACGTGAGATCCTATCTCCAGCGTGTGAATCACCCTGCACTCGATGCCTATCGGGAACTCGGCCACCAGCGGCGCGTTGACGAACTCGCCGCGCCTGGGCGTCAGCCCGGCGGCAGCGAACTTGTCGGCGCCGCTTCCAGAGACGAGCCCACAGTAGTCTGCCGCGACCGCCTGAGACGAGGACGGGATGTTGACCGTGAACTCACGCCTCTCGACTATCGAGGAGTATGTGTATCTTGGCCGCTGCAGGGATATTTGCACCGCCGGCGGCTTGCTGCAGCAGATGCCAGCCCAGGCCAGGGTGGCCAAGTTGGGCCTCTCCCTGGCGTCGTACGTCCCGCAGAGGACGATAGGAGTCGCACAGAACGCGATCTCCGCGCCAATGTTCTTCTTGCCGGTCATGATTTTTTCAGCCCCCTTCATAAAAATGAATGCTTCAACATCTCATCGAAAATACGCAGTCCATTTTATCACAAAAACCCGAACCCACAGCCAGGACCTGAAGGATGCGCCTCAACCTCAGTCATGGAGAGAGCTCCCCGCTCGTCTTTTTTTGCGGCCTGGCTTTTTGGCGCGGCGGCGTCCGCGGTCCTCCGCCCGCGGGTTTGGACCTCACGCCCCTCCCGATGAATCGGCCATTTTGCATGGAAAAATCCGGCGGGTCGAAGATTCAGGTGCTTATAGAGCTTTAACAATCAAATATTTGTCGGCATCACGATCACACCTCTTAAAAATACTTGATATGTGACATTTTCTATTAAAAATCAGCTTTACAATTCCCAAAATTCAAGGGAAAATGCGTTTTTAGATGCTCAGCCTCTCTGAGATTATAGCAAGACAGGAGAGCTTGAGCGATTTGGGTATTTCAAGAGGCTTGGAGGTGAGATAATTATGAAACCCAGAGACACCAACGCCGTATTGCATGACGTCCTGAAATCCATGGCGTCAAAACCGCCGACCAGAAACGGACGCGCTTCATTCTCCTCGGTGGTTAAAATGGGATACGACGACATCCTCGAGCTTCGCGGGAGAGGTTACAGCTTCAAGGCCATCCTCAAGGAGCTCGTCGAGGCAGATTTTTTCACTGAGGATGCAGATCCCAAATATCTATGCCAGGCATTTGCGAGGGAGAAAAAGCGCAGGGAAAAAAAGCGGGAGAACTCTCATAAAGGGAATCGGGAAGCGACAGGTTCGATCTGACGATCGAAATCAAAAACCGGGCTGCCGAAATCGCCAGACGTACATGGCGATCATCGGCAGCCCGGTTTTGTTTTTTGCGTCTGACGCGGCCGTCATGTCCTCTCACGGCTCGGGGTAAAACCTTGGGGCTCCGCCCCAAACCCCGCGCCTGCTGCCAGCTCCCTGGACCCTATTTTATTTTTTTGATTTTCGCCCGCAGGGCGAAAATCAAAAAAAGAAAACGGGGGTCCGGGGGACTGGTCCCCCGGCGGGCGTGGGCGGCGCCCACGGTCCGCCATTTTTTAGGACTATCGCTTGATCCCGACGATGACGTTCGACGCTTTGAACAGGGCGGTGAGGCGCATTCCGGCCTCTATGCCCATGTCCTTCAGCGAGCTGGACGAGACTATCACGGACATGGGTTCGCCGCAGTCGAGCCTCAGGTTCACCTCGGCCTCGAGCGCGCTTTCCTTCACCGAGACGACCGTCCCCGGCAGCTGGTTGCGGGACGAGAACTTGGTCCCGTCGCTGTTGTCAACGAGGATCACCCAGTGAGCCTTGATCAGCACGACTACCTTCTTGCCCGGTTCGAGCCCGAGCGTCTTGACGTTGGTGCTGGAAATGATAGCGGTCATCCTGGCATTGCTGTTGTCAAGGACTATCTCGATCTCGTCGCTGACCGAACCAGGGAATACGTTCAACACCGCGCCGTGGTAATAATTTCTCGCGCTAGACTTCATCAAAGACACCTCCCGCATCCGTTCTCAAATTTAGTGTTATAATAATATCATAAATTCAGCCGACTTAAACTTAAATAAGTTACACCGCACCGGCCGAGGAATTTGCGGGGCGGGGCTCATCACCGGTAGTCTATCAGCAGGGCGCCGGCTATGCAGAGCATCTGAGTCGCTAAGATGAGCACGAAGAGCGGCGCAAACCACCTGAGCCACTTTCGCGGCGGGACTTTCGCGAACTTGCAGATTATCGGCATGGAGCCGGTAATCCAGAGTATGTTCGAGATCCCGTCCCCGAACTGAAACGCGAGCACGGCGGTCTGCCTGGACACTCCCAGGAGATCCGACAGGGGGACCATTATCGGCATGCTAACGACGGCCTGACCGGAGCCGGATGGCACGATGAAATTCAGCGCGGTCTGGAACAGGAGCATTGACTCAGCGGCGGCCCATCTCGGCAGCCCGGCCATTGGCGAGGCTATCCAGTGTATCAGGGTATCGAGTACGTTGGAATTTTGGAGTATGAGGACTATTCCCTTGGCCAGCGCGATCTTGAGACAGGTGGAGGTTATCTCCGAGGCGCCCTCCGCCCACTTGTGGGATATCTTGTCGGGCGACCAGCCCATCATGAGCCCCGATGACACCCCCATCGTGAGGTAGATTGCCATGAGCTGCTCGAAGAACCAGCCGCGCGTCAGCACCCCCCATATTATGAGCACGACGCCCGCGATCATGGTCAGCAGGACGAGGCAGTGCCGTACCTTCATGGGGTACTCCCTCAAAATTTTCTCGTCGATATGCGGGTTTTTCGGCTTGTGCCCGTACATGAGGCCGAGCTCCGGGCGGTGCGATATCCTGTATGCGTATACCATAACGTACGCCGAGGCTACTGTCACCATAAGCATGTGGCAGAAGATCCTGTAACCCGCCCCCGAATACAGGCTGAGCCCGGCGATATTCTGGGCTATCCCGACGGTGAACGGGTTGAGGAACGCGCCCGACGTGCCGAGCCCTATGCCAAGCGCCACTATCGCCATCCCGACTAAGGCGTCGAAGCCCATCGCCAGGGCGGCGGAGACGAAAAGCGGGATGAAGGCGAACATCTCCTCGAAGACCGCCATCGTGGAGGACGCCAGGCCTATCAGGGTTATGAACAGCGGTATGACGAGCAGGCGCGCCTTGCCGTCGAACATGGAAAGCAGCTTGGCAATCAGCGCGTGGAAAGCGCCGGTAGCAACCATCAGCGATATCGAGGCAAATGTCACGAATACGAAAAAAACAGTCTCCGCTGCGGAGACCATCCCGCGATGCACGGTCGAGAGCGCGTCCATCAACCCCATTGGGTTACGCTCAGCAGGAGAGTAGGAGCCGGGGGTTATGACGCTCCCTCTCGATCCCGCGCGGTCCCTGTCGTACTGACCGGCCGGGACCACCCATGTTGCTACCGCGGATAAAATTATAATGAGAAACAGGGTTGTAAACACATGGGGTATACCGGTAACGTGGGTGTTGTCATCAGCGTGCATCCATGCACCTCCCAACATAGTTTTGACGTGTAATCCAATCCCAACTAGCCGATACTACAATTAATTTTTTTGCCGCACATCGGTAAAGACAACTGTTTTTTCGGACGTTCCGGGCCGGATTTAAAAATTCGGTTCGTTGTATAATTTTTTTAAGTCCAGGGATGATTCATCGTTGATCAACACAACAATCAAGTGCGCCGTTTTTCTAACAACGGCGCATGGCCGGCGCTCTGCGGATTTCGTAACTGACTGCCTCAGTCCTCCGCCAGGATATCCCTCTTGTCCTCGTGCTTCTCGAACCAGCTCACCGAGTACGAGCAGGTTGGCACGGCAGTCCTCCCGCTCGACTTTATCTCGTCATAAGCATGATCCATGAGCATCGCGGCGACGCCTCCTCCGCGCAGCACGGGGGACACGAACGTATGGTTGATCTCCACCCTGCCGCCGCCCATGTCCGGAAACGTGATCTCGGCAATCACCGCCCCGGCCTCGTCCTCGACGTAAACCCGATTTGCCTCGTGCACAAAATCCATATATTACGCCCTCCCTTCCTCAGTCGCCGCCGCCGCGCAGCGGCACACAGCCCCGAGGGGCTTTATCTCCGAGACGTACATGCGCCGCATATAATACACACATAGAGCGACAGAGACCAGCTCGCCTATTATGAAGGACCACCACACCGCCTCGAGCCCCCACAGGCGGGCTAAGATATATGCCGCCGGGAGCACGACTACGAGCTGGCGCACGATCGACACGATCAGGCTCGGGATGCCGTGGCCGAGCGCCTGGCAGACCGACAGGGTACAGATGCAGAATCCGGCGAACATGAAGCTCAGGCTTATCCTCCTGAGGGCGGGGATGCCTATCAGGAGCATCGCCTCCGATGCGTTGAAGAGCCCCAATAGCTGAGGGGTGAAGAGCCAGAACACAGCGAGCCCCGCCAGCATTATTCCAGTTGCGTAGCAGACCGAGAGCGTCACCGTCCGCTTGACCCTCTCGGGGCGGCAGGCGCCGAAGTTATAAGCGATGATGGGGACCATTCCGTTGTTGAGCCCGAAAATCGGCAGGAAGATGAAGCTCTGGAGCTTGAAATAGACCCCGAAGACCGCCGCCGCCGTCGTGGTGAACTGGATCAGGATGGTGTTGAACCCGAACACCATCACCGAGCCGATAGACGCCATCAGGATGGAGGGCGCCCCCACGGAGTAAATTCGCTTGATTATCGCCCAGTCCGGGCGGAACCCCCTCATGTCGAGGTTTATCTCCCTGTTTTTTCTGACGTTTATGTAGGCCGCCAGCAGAGCGGCGGAGCACTGCCCCGTCACAGTGGCAAGGGCCGCCCCCGCAACCCCGAGCCTCGGAAAACCCAGGAGGCCGAATATCATGACCGGATCGAGGATTATATTGATTATCGCCCCGAAGAGCTGAACTAACATCGAGTGAAGCGTGCGCCCGGTCGACTGGAGCAGGCGCTCTAACGTCATCTGATACAGGACGCCGAACGAGCAGACGTAGCAGATGCGGAGGTAGACCGCGCCGCCGTCCGCAATGCCGGCTATGTCCGTCTGAGACGCGAAAAACGGGGCGGAGAGAAAAATCCCAGCCACGGCGAAGATCACCGCCGCCGCCGCGGCCAGAAACAGCCCGTTCCGGCCGGCCCTGTTGGCCACTTCGAAGTTCCTCTCCCCCAGGCTCCGCGAGAGCAGGGCGTTCATCCCGACGCCGGTCCCGCCGCCCACCGATATCATCAGCATCTGAGCGGGGAAGGCGAGCGAGACCGACGTGAGGGCCTGCTCGCTGAGCATGGCGACGAAAACGCTGTCCACAATGTTGTAAAGGGCCTGGACCAACATGGACACAATCATCGGCAGGGACATCGTCAGCAAGAGCCTGTTGATCGGCATGACCCCCATCTTGTTCTCCGGCCTGACGCCGGTTTTTTCATCATTCATAACTATTCCTCCAGATTCGTTCGTGCGACTCGATCACCGCTTCCTTAAAGAGTTTATTTTAACATGAAAAATGCCGCTGGCATACGTCGCGAGGATCGCCAAAAAAACGCGGGCGGACCTTGGGGCTCCGCCCCAAACCCCGCGCTTGAGGCAGTGCCTCCTGGACCTCCAGCAGGTTTTTTGAATAGGCAGCGGATTTATAAAATCAAGAATTTTCCTTAACTCCATTTTTGTCCTTTTGCCCCTTGGACCCCAAGATAAATTTTACTATTAGTTTTATTTTTGCTATACTCCAAACATGGATAAAGCATCGGATGAATGGATACTCAACACACTACCACTGTTAAACGAGAGGCAGAGAGGCGTCACCCAGGTCGGAAAGTGTCCGGAGTTTCGTGGACAACAATTGTGCGTGGGCTCATGTAAGTAAATAAAGAAGGCAGCGGGCGAAAACTAATCGGTCAGAAGGAACCGCGCATGCTGCAAGAGACCACTTACAAGTTTAGCCGCAGTCGTAAGCCTGATAGGGTCGACGACAACAGGCGGGGGCTTGACGGTTAAATGCGCGGCCGACCAGAGCGCGTATAATTAGCCGCGGGGCGCGATTATTTTTGGCTTATAACTGGTTGCATCCTTAAAGGAGCATGGGCGTTGGTCAAATTTCGAATAGGCGGCAGGGTTTTCATAGTGAGCTTCCTTCTTGTGCTGGCTGGAATCACGACCGTCTCGGCCGTCAGCAGTCTCGT